>PKZI01000057.1 GCA_003133005.1 Acidimicrobiaceae bacterium
AAAACGTGACCTATTCGGACCCCATCGCGATGTATATCGAATTCGTGGAGCAGAGATTGAACGCGACTGGTGTTCAACTGCTTAGCGGTTTGTCCCGTGACTAATCTCGACGGCTTTGTTGGACGTAAGGAAGAGTTGCGGATCCTTGACGANNTTTCTTGGTTTCTCGCGTTGCATTCCAGCGTGGTTGCCGTAAGTACGAGCGGCGACGAAGCTGAGACTTTGCTTTCCTATGGCGTGATGGATCAGTTGCTCCCTGGCGCATTAACCGAGCCAGGCGCAGATCCGATGGCGATCGGAGCACAATTGGTTGACTTTCTCGACCGGTTGCAAAACGACGACAAGGTGGTCGTACTCACCATCGATGACGTTCAGTGGGCCGATCGACTGTCGATGCGTGCGATTTTGTTCGCGCTGCGTCGTCTCCGCGCCGACCGCGTGCTTACTATCGTGTGCGCGCGACTCGGAGAGGTAAACGATCCGGGCTGGGTTCGATTTGTGGGCGGCGACGCACGCGTCACTCGTGTGCGGCTTGAGGGTCTTGGGCCGGATGACATTTCGCTATTGGCCAGCGCGATGGGTCTCGGACCGCTGTCACGCAGCGGGGCGAATCGATTGGCCACGCACACCGGTGGAAACGCTCTCTATTGCCGAGCGTTGCTTGATGAAATAGGCGTTGCCGGCCTGAGTGGCGAGCACGGTGGGCTGCCGGCCCCTCGCCAATTGTCAGGCGTCGTCTTGTCTCGTGTTGCTTCGCTTCCAACGTCAACTCAAAATTTTCTGGCTGCAGCTGCGGTGCTTGGCCAACACTCACCCGCAGCCACCATCGGCTTGGTGGCCCAACTTCCCGACGCGCGCCAGCAGATAGAAGAGTCCGTGGAGTCAGGACTGTTGACCGACGATGTGGCGACTTCCGAGCTCTCCTTCGCTCATCCTCTCTATCGTGCCGCTATCTACGCAGACCTCAGCCCCGCAACTCGAAGGACGCTTCACGAATCTGCCGCGGCCGTCACCGCTGGGCGGACGCGGCTATCGCATCGCATCATGGCGTCGCTCGGTCCAGATGAGTCGCTGGCGCATGAGCTCGATGAACTGGCATTGGCAAGTGTCGACGCTGGCGAACTAAGCGTTGCTGGCTGGGCGTTTGAGCGGGCCGCTGGCTTGTCACCAGCCGGTGAGGTGCGAGAACGACGTCTCCTCGACGCTGGCGTTGCTTTGCTAAATGCTGCTGATACCGCGGCGGCGGCCCAGGTTCTCGAATCGTGTCAGGTATCAAGTGCGCGTCGTGACGCCCTAATGGGACTGCTTGCGGTGTTCACTGGATCGCCAAATGCCGAGAACCGGTTACTTGCGGCGTGGACATCTCATGATCGTGACACTGAAGGACTCGTCGGGGCACGAGCGGCCACGTCGATGGCCAACTGGATGGTCATCACTGGGCGTCCCCATGAAGCCTTGTTGTGGGCGGAACGCGCAATAGATGCAACATCTACCGATTCGGCACTGCGATCGATGGCGCGCACGGCGCAGGCGTACGCGCTGGCTTCCGACGGGCGAAGTCTCGAGGGCTTGAGTGTTCTCGGGTTTCTCCCGACGGCGGGCAGTGAGGTTGGCGCGACTGACGCGCTCATTATGCGTGGCATGTTGAAGCTGTACGTCGATGATTTGTCAGGAGCGATTGCCGATCTCGGACTGGCGGCTGCCCGTCTTCGTTCCGGCCTGCATGCGACCTATCCCGGACCATGCATGTCGCACTTGAGCGATGCGTACTTTCGTCGAGGTGACTGGGATGGCGCGGTCACCTACGCGCAATTGGCAACTGCGATGGCGCAAGACGCGGACCGACCACTTGATCTCACTCGTGCGCATGCCCGTGGTGCCCAAGTTTTTTCCTCACGTGGTGAATGGTCGTCCGCCCTTTTTCACGTCAGCGCGGCTCGTGATGCTGCAGAGCGGTTTCCGTCGGTAATGCCGGTGGCAAATGCGGCCATTGCCGCAATTACGTACAGCTTTGCGCGCGCCGATCACGCTGGAGTCCTTTCCGCTACCGCCCGGCTGCGTGCTACGGAACTCTTGAGTGTCGGTGGACTGCCGGGAATGTTCAATTGGAGGGCGATGGAGATCGACGCGCTCCTGGCCCTGCGGCGATTCGCCGAAGCCGGAACCGCGATTGATGAATTCGAAGCCGCACTTCCCGTGTCGGGATTGCCCTCGGCAAGTATGGCGATTGCCCGTTGCCGCGGTAGTCTCGCTGCGGCAACTGGTGACGCATCGAGGGCTGAAAGTGAGTTTGTCAAGGCTCACTCCTTGGAGGCGCAAGTGCTCGTGCCGTTTGAGATTGCGTTGGTTTGTTTCAACGACGGACAACGCCTGCGGGGGGTCGAGAATCTTTCCGACGCTGTCGCGCAACTTGAACGAGCGCATCATATTTTCTCCGACCTTGGGGCAGATCCGTTCGTTACTATGTGCGCTTCAGAGTTGGCAGGTTTGCACATCGTGGCGGCGCAGAGTAGCCCCGGCGTCAGCCTGGGTCTAAGTCGGGCGGAACTAGCAGTTGCGCGACTGGTCGCGACTGGACTGACGAATCGGGAAGTTGCCAACGAACTGTATGTGTCGGTCAAGACGGTGGAATACCACCTTCGCAACAGCTACATGAAACTGAACATCACCTCGCGGCGCTCTCTCGCCGGACTGATCAATTAACGCGTCCACTCGGATCTAGCACCATCTCGTTGCGGTAAATCCCTCAAAACCTAGGGTCAAAACTGGGGTCCTTCACTGGGGACAAAAGCACCCCATCACAGTTGACTTGGTGTCATGCATAACCCACCAGATCCACGGCCACCAGTGCGTCTCACCCTCGACGTCAACCGTACCCAGGAGGGTCGCTTAGAAGGACGAGTCGTCCTTGATGGGACCAACACCAGGCGNNTACTGAAAGTGATCGAGGAATTTGTCAATCAAGTTGAGCCCGCGGGCTTGGGCTCCCTATCTCCTGTGGAGGAATCGGAATGACAAGTCACACTCAAAGAAGCGTCGGCGTTAACGCGAAGCGCTCACTGCGTCGTCGTGACGACACGCGGATGTTGGGCGGCGTGGCTGGCGGCACGGCCCAATTCTTCGACGTTGATGTCCTCTACGTGCGCATTGGCTTGGTCGCGCTTGCGGTTTTCGGGGGAGGCGGTGTGGTGCTCTATGTCGCTGCGTGGGCGCTCATCCCCGAAGAGGGCTCCGACGTTTCACTCGCTCAAAAGTTCATTCGACGCGCTTGACGGCACGCCTGGAGATCGTGAATGACCAATCGATTTGTCGCTCCGAAGTTCCGTTCCGTTGTTCAAGTGATGTGAGAAAGGTATGCCATGAATAAGAAGATCTCAAACGTAAATGATCCGTCCCCGCAAAGTCGCCGGCGAGCCCGTCACTTTCTTTGGGTCGCGGGCGTAGTCGCGTTGTTGGGGCTCGCGGGTGGAGGCATAGGGTCCGCCCATCTGACCTCATCGTTGAGTGACTACGACGCGCCCGGTTCGGCCGTCGTACTCGCGCAGCACGCGATCCAGCGCGTCACGGGAGCCAATCCCGAAGAAGGTTACGAAGTAGTTGTTCGTACGGGTTCAACGATTGGTGCGTCGTCACCCTTACCGTCACGGGTCAAGGAGATCGTCGCCCTGCTGCACGCGCGACCTGAAGTGAAGCAGGTTTTTGATTATGCCAATACTGGTGACGCCTCGATGATCGCGAAGGGCGGAAATCTGACGGTCGTGGTGGCGACCGTCGGCGCCGTGCAAGAGAAGCAGGCCGTCAATGCTCTTCAACTCGCGATCGCCGCCCAGCCATCGTTGAAGAGCAATGTGTGGCTCGGAGGACCGACGGTGGCTGACGTGCAGATCGCGGCCGTGTCCTCTCAAGACCTTGGTCGTGCTGAGCTGTACGCGTTGCCCTTTCTGGTGTTGTTGCTCCTTTTGATCTTCCGCAGATTCAGGGCCGCAATGTTGCCGCTTCTCGGCGCGCTCTTCGCCATAGCCATCACCTTGGGCGCGATGGGACTCGTCATCGTGTTTTTGCCTCTCTCGGTCTTCGCCCTTAATTTGGTGATCGCTCTCGGGCTCGGTTTGTCAGTGGACTTCAGCCTTCTCATGTTCTCTCGATTTCGCGAGGAATACGCCAGGCGAGGCTCTCTGGAGGCGGCGATTGCAACAGCACGAAAGACTGCCGGTCACACGGTGCTCTTCAGCGCGCTCACGGTTGCCTCGGCAATGGCCACACTCGCCATTTTTCCGGAGCGCTTCGTCTATTCAATGGGGATCGCGGGCGCGATTGTTGTCTTGTCCGCCGGTGCCTTTGCGCTCTTTGTGCTGCCCTCACTACTGATGGTGTCTGGTGAGCGTCTTGTGGCACGCCCGTCGTCTCGTCGACGTAGCCGTGGCGCTGCCGCCGATACATCGACAGGACGTTGGTACCGCATTGCGACCACCGTGATGCGCCGGCGTATCGTCATGGCTCTATCAGCGGTCCTCGTGCTGGTTGTCTTCGCGGCGCCTTTTTTGCATGTCGCTTTTACGGGAGCCGACGCGAGCGCTCTGCCCGCGAGCAGCTCTGCCGGTTCCGCCTTTGCATTAGTGCAGAACAAGTTCCCCTCATTCTCAGAAGCACCCGCCACGCTGGTTGTCAATGCGGCTCACGCGGCTCCAGGTGCACTTGCATCTTTGGAGGCCGCTGCTGGCGCAGTGCCGGGCGTAAAGGCTGTTTCAAAGTTCGAGCACATTGGCGGTTCGCTGTGGGAGTCCAACGTCGCACTTTCTTCGACGCCGCTCTCGCCGGCGGCCCAGCAGACAGCTAAGAGTTTGCAGGCGCTCGCCAGTCCGGGACGCCTCACAGTGATTGGACAGACGGCCTCGTTCTTGACGCTGCAGAAGAGCCTGGAGTCGAGAATTCCACTCGTACTCGGTCTCATCGTTCTTATCGCCCTCATCATGCTCTTCGCCATGACACGGTCAATTCTTCTGCCCCTCATGGCGGTAGTGATGAACATCCTGACGATCGGCGCCACTTTTGGCATGTTGGTGTGGGCGTTCCAGTGGGGTCACCTCCAACACCTTTTGGGATTCAGTGCGCCCGGCGCCCTACAGTCAACGTCACTCATCATCATCCTCGCCGTGGTGTTCGGACTCTCGACTGACTACGGCGTCTTCTTGCTCGGTCGAATGAAAGAGGAGCACGACGCGGGCATGTCGCCAGACGAGTCAGTGGCCCGTGGTCTTGATCACACGGGTGGGATTGTGAGTTCCGCAGCCCTCTGCCTGGCGCTCGCCATGGGCGCGCTCGTCTTGTCGCGGCTCGTCTTCGTGAAGGAACTCGGTCTCGGCGTTGCGTTTGCGGTGCTCATTGACGCGACAGTGGTGAGGGCGATCTTGGTGCCAGCCCTCATGAAGCTCCTCGGCTCGGCCGCATGGTGGTCGCCGACATCAAAGGGCTCGAGTTCGCGACACATGCGCATTCGCGCGACGACTCCTTCACTCAATCACGTACAACCTGACGTCGCCGATCTTGTCGGCTCGGCGTCAACAAAGTAGATCGACGTGCGAACCAACGAGCGCGAGATGCACGTGGTGTTTGGATCCGGCCAGGTCGGGCGTGCGCTTGCATCGCAACTGGTCGGACTCGGACTGTCAGTGCGGGTTGTTTCTCGGCGACGACCTGTGCAATTGCCCGAGGGCGTTGAGTGGCGTGGCGCCGACGCCACGGACGTTCGGGCGACTACCGATGCCGCCGAGGGAGCCACGGTGATCTATCAGTGTCTCAACGCGCCGTACCCAAAATGGCCAGAGATGTTTCCCCAGCTCCAGCGTGGCGTGCTCTCTGCAGCCGAGCGGCTCGGTGTACTACTCGTGAGCCTTGAGAACCTGTACGGCTACGGTCCAACATCCGGTGTACCAATGACCGAGGATCTCCCACTCGCGGCGACGACAGCAAAGGGTCGAACGCGCGCCATCATGACCTCCGAGTTGCTGGCGGCCAGAGACGCCGGACGAGTGCACATCGCGATTGGGCGGGCCTCAGACTTCTTTGGAGCAGGGGTTACTGAGTCTTCGTTAGGCGAGCATGTCTTTGGCAATGCATTGGCCGGACGTCGCGCTGACTTCATTGGCAATCCTGATCTTCCCCACACCTACAGTTACGTGCCCGATGTCGCGGCCGGCCTCGCAATCCTCGGTACCCGCAAGGACGCAGTCGATGAAATATGGCATCTGGCCGGGCCAGAAACCGTCACGACGAGTGAGATCCTTGAACTGGTTTCGAAACACGTCGGGCATCGCGTCGCCATTCGGTCAGTGCCAAAGCCACTCTTACGCGCTTTAGGCGTCTTCAATCCGACCCTTCGCGGGCTGGTGGAGATGGCCTACGAATTCGAGGAGCCTTTTGTGCTGGACACCACGAAGTTTCAATCCGCATTCGGGGCCGTAGGTACGTCACTCGATGTCGCCGTCGCGACAACCGTGAATGGCTTTAGAGGGGAAATCAATCATGCACCGAAGCATCCAACTATTTCAAATCGACACTGAAGTGAATGTTGAGTTGGACAGATTGAGGCGTCGGAAATGAGTCGTGGAGCGGTGTCAAACAAGACATTTCCCGGAGCCACCGGGACAGAAGAGACGAAGCCGGGCCGGAAAGTTAGACACACGTCCCGGAGTCAAAGTGAGACAGAGGTCCCGGACTTTCACAAAAACAACGGATTTTTGGAGTGGAGGTACGGGGATTCGAACCCCGGACCCCTTGCATGCCATGCAAGTGCTCTACCAGCTGAGCTATACCCCCGAAGGCTTTTAGATGATAGCAGTTCGCACTCGAATGTTTGTTGGGCCCGTGGACTGCGCGAAAACGCGGCACGGAAATAATTAATTGGAGTGAGTAGGGGAGACTATCTTGGTTTCGAATTCAGGACCGCTAATTTTCAGCGCTCATTGGCTTTGCGTTCGCTGCTCACGGCGTGCCGCGCGTACCCCGTGGGAGTAACGAGTGACGAATTTGATTTGGAGTCCCGAGTGCGAAATTGGCTCCTCAAATTTTTGCGTGACATCAATCGACCATCAGAGATTGCGATCGCTTTCCAGATCTGACGTGGCGGTTCGTGAGCGTCAGTCACGATTTGAATTCTTCGCTTGAGAAGTGAGCCGATGGCGTTGCCGATTGACCCAAGTTATTTTCTTAGTCAATTTCATGGAAGATCGGGATGAGGGATTGGTCGAAGATCTAGATCTTCGATGTTCTCGAAATCTGTTGGATTACAGGTAAATAGTGGCAAATTATTGGAGATTGCGATTGCTGCAATCATCGCGTCAAATGCTCGCGCTTGTGATTTTCGTCCCCCACGGCGGAGTGAAGCTGAAACGCGACCGAACGAGCGCGCGGCCGCGGCGTCAAAAGGAAGTGGGTGGAAATCCGATTCGGCTTGCTGGAGTCGCAGTTGGCGAATCGCTTGTTCCTGCGGATTCGAAGCGACGAGTGGACCCACCGAAAGCTCGGCCAGCGTGACTGACGTAATCATTGGCTCCTGGGGAAGCGCCGACACATCAATAATTTTTTCCAGCAAGATGACGGTATTGGTGTCAATAACGCCGCGAGAATTCGAACTGGAACTAATCACAATGTCTGATCGATAATCGCATCTATGTCGCGGCGGAGCGCGCGAGGATCCATCGAAGGCAGAGAAGCCCAACGGTTGACGAGTGCTTGTGACGACAACGGAGGCGGGTCCAAAGGTAAAAGCATCGCCACTGGCTTTCCATCTCGGGTCACCGTGAGGTGCTCGCCTAACGCAACGCGATCAACGGCTTCGCCGCCGTGATTTCGAAGGTCTCGGATAGTAATTTCAGGCATGAGAAGAGTGTATCACGGGTGATACATCAATGCAAGTTTCTCAATGCCTTCCTCAGATCGCTACATGTAAGTTGCGCAAGCCGAAGAAATCCACCGTTGGTTGGAGAAATTCAAGTCCAACCGCAGTGCCTCGACGATGTCAGACATGTTGTCATTTCCGGTCGACCATTTTTCCGTTTCGCTTGGTGTGCGTTCGTGGATATAGCGCCTTCTGTCTTTCTTCCGGACCGAACTTGTCGCCCGATGACGTGACAAGCGCCAAGGTTATTTTCAAGATNNGGAGGTCGGCGACTTTATGCGCTGTGTTTGAAGTGGCGTTTCGAGAGGGTGGGTCGATTGCGGAGCGCCAAGCGGCGTTTCGTCGGGGAGTTACGGTTGTCCGCTCTTAGAATGCGTTGATGGCCCGCCCTTTCGACGTGACTTCAGTAGAAGCCAAGTGGCAAGCGCGTTGGCTCGACGAGGGCACGTATGACGTTGACAACGACGACCCCCGCGAGCGCTATTACGCGCTGTGCATGTACCCCTATCCTTCGGGCGCCGCGCACCAAGGTCACGTGCGCAACTACACCTTCGGTGATCTCGTCGTTCGTTACCAGACCATGTTGGGCAAGGCAGTGCTTTCGCCCATAGGTTTCGACTCCTTTGGGCTGCCCGCGGAGAATGCCGCCATAAAGGCCGGCAGTCATCCGCGTATCTTCACGGAGGAACGAATGAGGGAGCTCGGCTCCTCGCTTCGCAGATTGGGTGCGGTCTACGACTGGCGTCGTGAGGTCTACAGCCACGACCCCGAGTACATGAAGTGGTCCCAGACCTTCTTCTTGGCGCTCTTCGACGCGGGTCTGGCGTATCGGGCGGAGGCGCCGGTGAACTGGTGTCCGGGGTGTCACACAGTGCTCGCGAACGAACAGGTGCTCGCCGACGGCACGTGCGAGCGTTCGGGTGACCTGGTGATCCGAAAGAACCTCGAACAGTGGTTCTTCAAGATCACCGACTACGCCGACGAACTTTTGGACGATCTCGATGCCCTCGACTGGCCCGAGCGCGTCAAGACCATGCAACGGAACTGGATCGGGCGCTCCGAAGGAGTGGAGTTCGACCTGCCGCTCGCAAGCGACCCCAGTCGCGCGCTGCGTGTCTTCACGACGCGACCCGACACGGGTTTTGGTGTCACCTACGCGGTGATCGCACCCGAACATCCCTTACTCGAGGAGCTCACGAGGAATGCCCAGCGTGACGCGGTGCGCGAACTCGTCGAGCGCGCGAGCAATGAGAGCGACCTCGAGCGAATGGCGTCCTCGGACGCAGGACCGGGACTCGAGAAACGCGGCGCCTTCACCGGAAGTTATGTGATCAACCCGTTCACGAACGAGCCGGTACCGGTCTACGTCGCGGACTATGTGCTCGGCAACTACGGCACCGGGGCGATCATGGCCGTGCCCGCAGAGGACGAGCGCGACTTCGCGTTCGCGACGGTCTACGGGCTTCCCATCGTGCGAACGGTCGTTCCCCCCGAAGGTTTCGAGGACGGACCCTTCGCGGGTGACGGTCCGCACGTCAACTCCGGGTTCCTCAACGGGCTGCATAACGATGAGGCGAAGATGTCAGCAACGGAGTTCTTGGCGAGTAACGCTCACGGCGTCAGCAAGGTGAATTACCGGCTGCGCGATTGGTTGGTATCGCGTCAGCGATTCTGGGGTTGCCCTATTCCCGTGGTGTACTGCGAACGCGACGGCATCGTCGCGGTACCCCTGGACCAGTTGCCGATCTTGTTGCCCGATGATGTCACGATGAACGAGAGCGGTCAGTCACCCCTCGCGACCGACGAGGCGTTCCTCAACACGACGTGTCCCAAGTGCGACGGTCCGGCACGACGCGAGACCGACACGATGGACACGTTCACCGACTCGTCGTGGTACTACCTGCGCTTCTGTGATCCGTTCACGCCGGGCGTGGCCTTTGACCCGGTCCAAGCCGCCAAGTGGATGCCGGTCGATCAGTACATTGGTGGCGTCGAACACGCGATTCTGCACCTGCTCTACGCGCGCTTCTACCTGAAAGTCCTGATCGATCTAGGTATCGCGAGCGGTCTGACACGAGAACCCTTCGCGCGTCTCTTTACCCAGGGGATGTTGCGGATCGACGGGGTCAAGATGTCCAAATCCAAGGGCAACCTGATCACGCCCGAGTCGTACTTCGAGACCGTGGGT
Organism: Acidimicrobiaceae bacterium; assembly: GCA_003133005.1. Classification (GTDB taxonomy): domain Bacteria; phylum Actinomycetota; class Acidimicrobiia; order Acidimicrobiales; family RAAP-2; genus RAAP-2. Next base: position 10,086 of record PKZI01000057.1, read on the forward strand.
GCTGACGGACTTCGCCTGTTCCATCTCTTCGCGGGCCCACCCGCAGACGACGTTGACTGGACCGACCAGACCGAAGAGATCATCGACGGCTGCGCTCGCTTTATCGACCGTTTCTATCGCCTCGCACAGTACGCGGAGGTGAACTTTCACGACGCTGCCGACGAGAGCGATCTTGAGGTTCGCCGCGCCGTGCACCGAACGATTGCGAGCGTGACTGACTCCTTTGACCGTTGGATGTACAACATCGCGGTCGCCGACGTCATGTCGCTGTTCAACTTGGTCTCCAAGAACGCGCGCAGCGAGCACGGTATCGAGCGCGCCACTCTTGACGAAGCGATTGACGCGCTGTTGAAGCTGCTCGCTCCCATGACCCCGCACATCACCGCCGAGATGTGGCAGCAACGCTATCCGGGCGAAACGTCGGTGCACCACCAACGTTGGCCCGTTGCTGATTCGTCGCTGACCGAAAGGTCGAGCGTCACCATGATCGTCCAAGTGAACGGCAAGGTCCGAGCGCGTCTCGTCATCGATCCCGCGATCAGCGAACAAGAGGCGCACGACCTCGCCCTCGCCGACGAGGATGTCCGTAGGGCGATCGGGACTGCGTCGATCGCTCGCGTCGTCGCGCGACCGCCGCGACTGGTGAACATCATCACCTGATGGCGCGTCCCCCTACGACCAATTCGTCCGTTTCGATTGAACCGCCTCGTTTCGACCGTCCCGAAGTGGAGATTCGGTCCTCGGCCCGCCGCAAGAAGACCGGTGCCGCGCATTGGTCGGGGAGCCGCATCGTGGTCCAGATCCCTGCGCGCCTAAGGGGACGCGAACGAGAGACCTTCGTCGACGACCTCGTCGAACGCCTCCTCACGCAGCGTCCGCAGAATGCCGCGGGCGATGGCTCGCTCGAGGAACGTGCCCAGGTGCTCGCTGATCTCTACAACGATGGCGTCATGGCGAATTCAGTGCGCTGGGTGAACAACCAATTGGTGAGGTGGGCGTCGTGCTCGCCGGCGTCGCGTGACATCCGCGTCTCGAGTCGACTTCGCCAGTGTCCCGAATGGGTGATTGACGCGGTGCTGGTGCACGAACTCGCGCATCTCCAAGAAGCGGACCACTCGCCTGAGTTCTATGCGATAGCCCATCGTCACCCACGTCAACACGAGTGCGAGTTGTTCCTCGAGGGTTACGCACTGGGACTCGGGTTGCGGATCGAAGAAGGCGACGTCGACGCGGTGCCGCCCTCGAGCTGAGCTTCTCGCTGCGACTAACTCGATTCACCGCGAAGGAAACGTTCCAGTTCCGCCGCCAATTCGTCGCCGCTCGGCAATTCCTCGCCCAGTGACGTACCTTCAGTTTCTNNCGTTGGCGCGCCTCATCGGCCGACGCGCGCAAGTGACTGGCGTCAAGGGTGAGGCCCGCGATGCGCGCGACGCCGTCGATGAGCGCCGCCGAAGCCTGGGGGTAGGGCATCGACGCCACGTAGTGCGGGACGCGCGCCCAGAGCGTGACGACGTCCATGTCGACCTCGGCGAAACCCAGTTCGAGGGCCGAACTGATACCCGCGGGGACTTCGAGTTCGCCCGACACCGTGCCCACGAGCGGCAACAGGTGCGCGCTCGCCTCGGGCGCGGTGCCAATCACGCGGACCGGTCGAGTGTGGGGGGTCGGAGCTGGAAAGGCTCCGAGTCCCACGACCAGGCGCACGTCGAAGCGTCCCGCGGCGTCGGTCACGACGTCGATGAAGTCGCTCCAGTGAAAGTCGGGTTCGGGTCCGACGAGAAAAAGGATGTCCGCGCCGTCGCCGTCNNATGAAGTACTCGGTGTCAAAGGTGGCGAGGACCTCGGTATTGATGGTGTTGAGCATGGTCGAGATGGCCGTACTCGCACCCAACCCGGCGTCGATCCAACCTTCGAGGCTTATCACCAGCACGGGCTCGTTGAGTTCGGGGTCCGCGAGGAAGATGATGCGGTCGTAGATTTCGTCGTCCATTATTTCTCCAGCGTCTGGCGCGCCAAATCAGCGAGCCAGACAATATGTTTCGGGAACTCCACCACGCTGCCCTGGTCACCCGCACTGGCGCCGGCGCTGTATCGCGCGAAGACGCCCTGAAGAATGCAGGCCAACTTCCAGTAACCGAATGCTTGATAGTAGGCAACGTCACTGACATCGAGTGACGTATGAGAGGAATACAACTTTAGCAACTCGTCGCGACTGACGAATCCGGGTGCGGTCGTGGGCGCCGAACCGAGCAGTGCCGCCTTGTCATCACCTGGTTCGGCCCAGTACGCGAGCAGCAGTCCCACGTCCGCCATTGGATCGCCGAGAGTGCAAATTTCCCAATCGAGAATCGCCCGCACCTCACCATTCTCATCCAAGACCGTGTTGTCGAGACGGTAATCACCGTGGACGACCGCGACACGCTGCTGGGCCGGAATCTGTGACGCGAGTTGATCGGCGACCGACTCGACCAGTCCGTTATCGTCGACGCCCTCGACGCGCATCTGCTGGAATTGCGTGCGCCAACGCCGCAGCTGACGCTCGATATACCCGTCGTGCTTCGCGAGCGCACCGAGTCCCACGCGCTCGACGTCAACTTCGTGCAGACGGGCGAGCGTGGTGGCGAGATGACCACCAATCGCCGCGCGAGTGGCTTCAGTGAAATACTTTTCGGCGTCGAGGCGATCGCGAAGGATTGCCCCATCGACGAACTCCATGACGTAGAAAGGGCTTTCGTTCACTGAGACGTCGGTGCAGAGTCCGAGCGGTGTCGCGACGGGCACGCCCACGGGATGCAGTGCGGAGATGATCGTGAATTCACGCGCCATGTCGTGCGCGGTGGGAAGCACGTGGCTGGTGGGCGGGCGGCGAAGCGCGAATCGGCGCCCCGTCGCGTCAGTGACCTGGTAGGTGAGGTTCGAGCGCCCACCCGCGATCAGTTCGAAGGTAAGTGGCGCGACGGCGTTCGTGTGCTCGACCATCCACGACGAGACCTCGTTTTGCTTAATGCCGACGACGTCGCTCCCCATACAATTCGAGGCTAACAGTGCCGCGTGAGCACCTTCGCTCAGGCGACGCCCAGTTAGGCTGACCGACATGGTGCGTCATTTCCGCGTAAATTCTCGAAGAATTTTTCGCGTTGCGATACCGCGTTCCCCCGCTGACGAGGGCGTACGCCGCACTTTTGTGTCGTCATGAACTCGTTTCACCCGAGTGCGCCACTGAAACTCAGTCTCGGTGCGCGGACCTACGACCTGAGCACACGCGCGTTGGTCATGGGCATTCTTAATCGAACCAAGGATTCCTTCTTTGGTCCCGCCGCCACCTACGACCTCGACGCGTTTTTCGCACGCGCCGAACAACTGGTCGACGACGGTGCGGACGTCCTTGACGTTGGGGGAGTGAAGGCGGGACCGGGCGAGGAGGTCATCGAGACAGAGGAATTGGACCGAGTGGTCGGCGTCGTCGGCGCATTGCACGAACGTTTCGACGTTCCGCTCAGCATTGACACCTGGCGCGCCTCGGTGGCCGACGCCTGTTTCGCCCAAGGTGCCGTGTTGGGTAATGACATCAGCGGTTTCGCCGACCCTGCATATCTCGAGGTCGCCGCCAAGGCGGGGGCGAGCGTCGTCGCCACCCACATTCGACTTCGACCGCGGGTCGCTGACCCGAATCCCGAATACGACGACGTCACACGCACGGTGTCTGATTATCTCGTGGAGCGACGCGAGAGGGCACGCACGGCGGGAATTGGCGACGACCGGATAATCCTTGACGCGGGACTTGATCTAGGCAAAACCACCGCGCAGTCACTGCAACTCCTGCGCGACTCGGCACAACTGGCCGCTCTGGGCTCACCCTTGCTGCTCTCGGCGTCGAATAAGACGTTCCTCGGCGTGCTGTTCGACCTCGAGGTCACCGAGCGTCGAGAGGCCTCACTCGCGGCGAGCTCACTGGGCATCGCGGCGGGCTGTCGCGTCGTGCGCGTGCACGACGTCAAGGGTTCGGTACGCGTGCGCGATGCGCTGGCGCGCGTTCTCGAGGCGCACGCGTGACCGGCTCGTCGGTCGCCGTCGTGGGAACTGATCCCACGATGGTCTACGACGCACTACGAAACGTCGTCGCGGCCGCGCTCGGCGACCTCGACCCGGCGTCCGCGCTCGAGGACTTCACCGCGCGCGACGCCGCCGCGTCGTCGAGCGAGTCAGTACTTGCGCGCGTTCTCGAGGCGCTCAACACGCCCCCGTTCTTGAGTGAACGCCGCGTCGTCGTCGTTCGCGACGCGCAGTCGTTACTGAGCGACGAATCGAATCAAGTGGCGAAGTGGATCGCGAACCCGGCGCCCGGCGTCGTGCTCGTGCTGGGTGTTGTGGGCACCAAGGCGAACAAACTGGTCAAAGCCGCTAGCGACGTCGTCGAAGTGAACGTCAGTTCGCGCGCGCCCGATCGCGTCGCCTACGTCAAAGAGAAGCTCGACGAATACGGCGTCAACGTCGAGCACGCCGTCATCCAGGGGATCACGGATCGAGTCGGCGACGACCTCTCACGCGTGGACTCACTCGCGCGCACGCTCGCGTCGATCTTCGCGTCAGCGCCTCTCAACATGGACCAAGTGCGTCCGTACCTTGGCGACGCCGGCGACGTTCCCGAGTGGGACCTCACCGACGCCATCGACAAGGGTGACGCCACAACAGCGATCGTCGTGGCGCGTCGAATGCTCGATTCGAAGTCACGCGCGGGGCTTCAACTCGTGAACGCACTGCAGCGCCACTACCTGCGCATGGCACGTCTCGAAGGCAGTGACGCGCGAAGTGACGACGCGGCGGCGACCTTGCTCGGCATCCACCGTTTTCCCGCGGGAAAGTCGCTTCGCGTTGCCCAACGCCTGGGTCCCGAACGGATTAGTGCCGCGGTGCACCTCATTACGAACGCGGATCTTGACCTCAAGGGGGGCGTGAGTTACGGGGGCAAGGACCTCAACACGGACTTGGACCTGACGGAGCTGACGGTGATCGAGATCCTGGTCGCTCGACTCGCTCGGCTGAGTCAAGGTGCGCGACGTCGCTGAGAGCGCGCTCGTAGGATGGGCCAACCGGTGACGGCGAGGTCGCGAACTCGAGGTGAATGGCGGTGGTGCGGTGAGCGCTCGAAATTTTGTTGAGTACGTCGAGAATCTCGGTCGGTTCGGGGACAAACTCGCCCTTACGAGTCGTTCCTTTCTCAAACTGCAGCGCGTTCGACACCGTGATCTTCGTGACGGCGCGAACCGGGTCGCGGGTTTTCTCACGCGCGCGGGCGTCGAGCGCGGTGATCGGGTCATGGTCGTGTCGCCTAATTCGCCCGAGTGGGTGACCTTGATGCTCGGCACATTCCTCGTGGGTGCGGTGCTGGTGCCGGTGGACGCCGCCAGTTCCGAAGAACGGGTGCTGCGATTTGCCAAAGAGACGTCACCCAAGATTCTCTTCGCCAGCCGCAATTTGCGATTCGAGAACACGGGACTGCTCACGTATTTCTTGGACGACCTGGACGAACTGGTGGCGAACGAACCCGCTCGAGCGAACGTGACGCCCGTCGATCCGTCTTCTCCTGCGGTCATTGTCTTCACCTCGGGAACGACGGCGGACCCCAAGGGCGTGGTGCTCAGTCCCGCGAACATCTTGGCGAACGTTGACGGGATCCTCGAGCGCATCAACGTCGGTGAGGACTGGCGTTTCCTCTCGGTGCTTCCGCTTTCGCACATGTACGAAATGTCCGCGACTTTGGCGAGTCTCTCGAACGGTGCGAGCATCTTCTATATGCCGCGCGTCACTCCTCGCGCGATCGTCCAAGCGCTCAACGATTACAAGATCACCACGATCCTCGCCATTCCCCAGTTGCTCACGATCATGCTCGAGCGCATCGAACAGGCCGTCGAAGAACAGGGAAAGACCAAACTCTTCGCGAGGATCAATCAACTCTCCGAGCGATTGCCCTTTGGTCTTCGTCGCTATCTGTTCTTCAGCGTGCATCGCCAGTTAGGTGGTCACTTGGCGCTCGTCGTCACTGGCGGCGCTCCCATCCCGCCTGAAGTCGGCGCGTCGTGGGAACGATTCGGCGTGCGCCTCGTCCAGGGTTACGGGCTCACCGAGACCTCGCCAATCCTTACTTGTAATGCACTGGAGGACCGACGCCTCGACTCCGCGGGCAAAGCGCTCAACAACGTGTCGTTGCGCATTGGCGCGGACGGCGAGATTCAGGCGAAGGGTCCGAGTGTGTTCTCGGGCTACTGGCAGAACGACGAGGCGACCAAGGCCGCGTTCAGTGACGACGGTTGGTTTCGCACCGGTGACGTTGGTCGAATCGACGAAGGGTGGCTACGGATTCAGGGCCGGCTCAAGTTCGTCATCGTTCGAAGCAGCGGGCTGAAGGTCTTTCCCGAGGACGTCGAACTGGTGACCAGTGACGAACCAAGTCTGCGCGCCGTGTGCATCGTGGGAGAAGAGACCGACAAGGGCGAGACCGTCGTCGCGGTCGTGGTCGCTGACGGCACGGACGAGGAGATCACCCAGAGTGTGGCGCGCGTCAATGCGCGACTCGAGGCGTTTCAGCACATCGATTCGTGGCGTCGCTGGCCCGACGCCGATTTTCCAAGGACTCGACTCCTCAAGGTCGATCGCCGCCAGGTCCAAGACTGGGTGAACTCAGTCCAGCCGAGCGTAGGCGCGGCACCGACCGCGGTCGCGGGTGAGGATCAAGTGATGCACATCATCCGGCTCAGTCTCGATAGTCCCAACGCGGTCGTGCGCGACAGTGACCGCCTCGATGATCTGGGTCTGGACTCACTGCGCCGACTCATGGCGGTGTCATTGCTCGAAGAACAACTCGGCGTCGCGATCTCTGACGAGTCGGTCACGCCACAAACCACGGTGGGTGAACTTCGCGAACTGGCGAGTGTGGGAAGCGCCGGTGAGGCACCGAAGCGACCGCCGCGCTGGCCCTACTGGGCGCCCGTTCGCGCGGCGGGCAATGCCCTTCGCGATCACCTGGTCGATCCGGTCGTTGGTCACTGGGTGCACCTCGACGTCCAAGGTACCGAACGTCTCGCGTCGCTGTCGGGACCCGCGCTGTTCATCTTTAACCACAGTGACGACTTCGACGTGCCGGTCGTGTATCGTGCGCTGCCTCGTCGGGTCCGTCACCGTCTCGCGGTCGCGACCGGTGACGACGTCATGTCCGAACATCGGGTCCTGGCTCTCATCGCGCGGCTCTTCTTCGCTGGGTTCAGTTTCGCGCGAAGCGAACCGTACCTGGCGAGCCTGGAGAACGTCGGGGTCATGATCGATCGGAAGTGGAACGTGCTGATCGCGCCCGAGGGCCGCATCGATAACTCGGGACGACTTCAGAGTTTCAAGACTGGTATTGGACTGCTCGCGGTGAACCTCGGCGTGCCGGTCGTCCCCGTCAAGACCGTGGGGCTCACCGGCACGGTCCCGCTGCACGCGAAGTGGCCCAAGAAGAGCAGTCGCGTCACCGTGCGCATTGGCGAGCCGGTTTCCTTTGGTCGTCACGAGAACTACGAGGACGTCACCGAACGCCTGCACGACATCGTCGAGCAACTCTAAAAAATGCGAAGGGCGGTTGGTTCACGTGGATGAACACGTTGCGCCGTCGACGCGCCACGCGCACCAAGTCATGCTCGTCTTGTTTCTCGCCACGCTCGCGGCCGGATTCGCCGAGTTCGGCGCGACCACGTCGCTCAACGACGTCGCGCGCCATTTCGGAAGCTTCACCCAGCACAACACCATCCAGAGCGTGATCGGACTCTCGGGCTCGGCGCTCGGACTCGGTCTTGCTGCGTACCGGCTCTCGTCACTCGCCGCCCTGCCTTTGGCGTCGCTCGCGGACCGGTTCGGGCGAACGAGGATGCTGCGCCACACGTTGCTCTGGGGACTCATCATCACCGCGCTCGCGTCGCTCAGTCCGAGCTACTGGTTCTTCGTGGCGTGCTTCGCGCTCGCACGACCGTTACTGTCGGTCGCCAACACGTTGGTGCAGATCATCACGGTCGAACTCGCGACGGTGAAGTTGCGCATCCAGCGCATCGCGATCATGGCGGCGGGTCTGGGTATTGGTTCGGGGTTATCTGCGGTGGTGCACGGCGTCGTTCGCGGACACGATTCATTTCGATGGCTCTTCGCCTTCGCTCTCGTGCCGGTGCTCCTCGTAGTTCCCTTGCTCCGGAGGATTCCCGAGCCAGCCAAGAGCGCGCGCGAGACACCACTCGCGCGACTGGGTTCGGTACCGCTCGAAGCGCGACCTCGCCTCGCAATCGTCTGTGCGATCACGTTGCTCATTGGCGTCATCACCGGTCCCGCGGGCGGCTTCACGTTCGTCTACGCCGAAGGGATTCTCAAGATGCATCCCTCGAGCGTCTCGGAGGTCGTGGTGATAAGTGGTGCCGCGGGTCTGGCGGGACTCTTCCTCTCGCGACGATTCGCGCGCACGCTCGGACGTCGTTGGACCATCGCGATCGGCGTGGTCTTCACCGCGCTCGCGTCAACCTTCGCCTACGGCGGGGGAAAGACGAACTTCGTGATTGGTTACATCTTCACCGTAGGTGCGGGTGGACTACTCGCGCCCGCGGTGACCGCGATCAGCACCGAGATCTTCGCGCACCGTTTTCGCGCGACCGCGACGGGTTGGATCACGGTCGCGGGCGTGATCGGTGCGATCGCGGGGCTCGGGCTCTTCGGTTGGGTGGGCGACAGCGTGCACACGTCGAGTTCGTCGGGACTTCGCGTGGCGGCGCTGGTGACGTTCTTGCCGCTGTTGCCGGCGTTGTTCTTGCTCATCCGTCTGCCCGAGAGTCGGGCGATGGAGTTGACCTAAGCGGTCGTTACGCCTCTTCGCGCAGTGCGGCGATGCGGTGCATCAAGCCACTCTTCTTGTTAGCGGCCTGGTTCTTGTGGATGACGCCCTTGGCGGCGGCCTTGTCGATGCGCTTGATCGCGGCGCGCAACGTGGTCTCCTCGTCCTCGGTGCCAACGGCGGCGACGGCGTTCTTGGTGCGGGTGCGCACTTCGGACTTGACGGCCTTGTTGCGCTCGCGTGCCGCCGCGCTCTGCTTGTTGCGCTTGATCTGGCTCTTGATGTTTGCCACGAATTACCTCGAGATTGTGCGCGGATACGCTCCGCGGGCTGAATAAGGCTAGCAGGGATGGGTTCTGGCTCTCCACTTCGATGGAACGCGCACCACGACGGGTAGCCTTTCTACACCGTGGCAACTCCTCTCGAAACCGTCGATCAGGGGAAAATACGCAATTTCTCCATCATCTCGCACGTCGACCACGGCAAGTCCACGCTGTCGGACCGGATACTCGAGATCACCGGTGCCGTTGACCCGCGTCTCATGCGTGCGCAGTACCTCGACTCGATGGACATCGAGCGCGAGCGCGGCATCACGATCAAGGCCCAGAACGTGCGCGTGCGCTTCGCGGGACACATCCTCCAACTGATCGACACGCCAGGACACGTGGACTTCGGTTACGAGGTCTCGCGCTCGCTGGCGGCTTGTGAGGGCGCGTTGTTGTTGGTCGACGCGAGCCAGGGCATCCAGGCCCAGACGCTCGCCAATTGCTACCAAGCCATCGAGAACAACCTCGAGATCGTGGCGGTGCTCAACAAGATCGACCTGCCCGCGGCGGACCCCGAACGGTGCAAGGAGGAACTCGAGCGCGTGCTCGGACTCGCCGCGAGTGAGGTGCTGTCGATCTCGGCCAAGACCGGTGAAGGCGTCGACGAATTGTTGCACGCGGTGATCGAGCGGATCCCGGCGCCCACGGGCGACGCGAGTGCGCCACTGCGCGCACTGATCTTCGACTCCTACTACGACCAGTATCGCGGGGTCATCAGTTCGATCCGCGTGAAGGAGGGCACGCTGCACAGCGACGTCAAGATCCGCATGATGCAAGCGGGCGAGAACCACGAGATCGAAGAACTCGGTATTCGCACACCCGACATGATCACCGTCACCCAACTCGGGCCCGGCGAGGTCGGCTTCATCGTCGCGGGCATCAAGGACGTGGCGGGGGCGCGCTCGGGTGAGACGATCACCGAGGCGCAACGCCCGGCGCACAGTGCCCTTGACGGTTACCGTGACCCCAAGCCCATGGTCTTTTGCGGCATCTACCCGATTGACGGCGACGACCTACCCGATCTGCGCGACGCCCTGGACAAACTCAAGCTCAACGACGCCTCGATCACCTACGAACCCGAATCCAGTCACGCCCTGGGATTCGGATTCCGTTGCGGGTTCTTGGGTCTCTTGCACATGGAGATCGTGCGCGAACGCCTCGAACGCGAGTTCGACCTGGACCTCATCGCGACCGCACCGTCGGTCGTCTACCGGGCGTTTTTGAGCGACGGCAGCGAAGTGAAGATCGACAATCCCACCGACCTGCCCGACCCGAGCCGACTCGACCACATCGACGAGCCCATGTTGCACATCTCGATCCTCACGCCGGCCGAGTATCTGGGCACCGTCATGGAACTGTGTCAGGCGCGTCGCGGCGAGATGATCAAGATGGAGTATCTGTCGACCGAACGCGTCGAACTTCGTTACACGATTCCCCTCGCTGAGGTGGTCATCGACTTCTTTGACGCACTGAAGAGTCGCACGAAGGGTTACGCGAGTCTGGACTACGAACAGAGCGGCTACATCACGTCCAATCTCGTGCGCGTGGACCTACTCATCAATCACGAGCCCGTCGACGCGTTCTCGACCATCGTGCATCGTTCGAACGCCGACTACTACGGGCGTCGCATGGCCGAGCGCCTGAAGGAACTCATTCCTCGCCAGATGTTCGACGTGCCGATCCAGGCGGCGGTCGGCGGACGCGTCATCGCGCGCGAAACGGTGAAGGCGCGCAGGAAGGACGTCCTCGCCAAGTGTTACGGCGGCGACATCACGCGCAAACGCAAGTTGCTCGAGAAGCAAAAAGAGGGAAAGAAGCGCATGAAGAACCTCGGGCGCGTCGAAGTGCCCCAAGAGGCGTTCGTCGCGGCCCTCAAACTCGAGGACTGATCAGTCGCCGGTGACGCCGTCGATGCGTTCGCGTAACAAGTCCGCGTGACCGCAGTGGCGCGCGTACTCCTCGATCAAGTGCAAGTAGATCCAGCGCAACGTGACGTGGTCGCGTTCGTCCTCAATCGCGGCGAACTGTTCGAGGTCGTGGGAACGACCAATGGACCTGGACTCCTCACAGACCCGTAGGTAATCTTCTTCGACCTGATCACCCGACGCGCTCGCGACGTCGTGGAACTCCGCGTCACGATTGCGCGCGCCGCTGTAGACAAAGTCGACGTCACGGTTGAGGAAGATCCGTTGGAACCAGTTCTGTTCGACGTTGGTCATGTGGCGTACCAGTCCGAGCAGACTGAGCGTCGAGGGCTCGGCGGCGCGCTGGCGCAGTTGTTCGTCGCTCAGTCCCGCGCACTTGACGAGCAGCGTGCCGCGGTAGTAGTCGAGGAACGTCTCGAGCAGTTCGCGCTCGGTGCCGAAGTTGGGCGGTTCGTGGCGATCGGGTTCCTGCACGCTTTGAACCTAGTGGTGACGACGGCGACGCGTTGGCCCACGTCGAGCAGTCGCCGCCTAATCGCCCGTCGCGCCGTCGATACGTTCGCGCAGGAGATCCGCGTGGCCGTTGTGGCGCGCGTACTCCTCGATCATGTGCACACAGATCCAACGCAGATCGACCGTGAATCCCTCGTCCGCGCCCTGCGCGATGTCGTCGAGGCCCGCGTCGCGCACGACCCCTCGCGACATTGCACAGGCCCGAAGATAATTCGCCTCGACCTCTTCGAGCGTGGCACTCGCGAGATCGTTGAAGTCCGCGTTGTGGTCACTGGGCGAGTCATAGTCGAGCGTGATCTCGTTGCCCGCGAAGACACGCTGGAACCAGTCCTGTTCGACGATGGTCATGTGACGAAGAAGACCGAGCAGCGTGAGCGACGACGGCTCGACGGATCTGGTACGCAATTCGTCCACGTTGAGACCCGCGCACTTGAGCAACAGTGTCGCGCGGTGATAGTCGAGCCACGCCTCGAGCTGAGACTTTTCGGGTCCGTAGAACGCTGGTTCGATCCTTGGTGGTGCGATGATTGCCATAGTTCGACTCTAGGAGTTAGGCGCTGTCCACTCCAGGCGGCGAGAGTGCCACCCACCGACCGTGGGGATGGGCCCAACCCCAGTGGGCGGGGTCCTCGCCGATCTCGCACACGACGATCTGGGTCGCACCCGCGCGCGGCGGCTCGCCGGTGCGTGGCGGGGGATCGAGACCCTTCACGCCCCAGGGGTGTTCGAAGTAGATCCACGTGGCCCTCGTTCGAACGTGTCGCATGATCCGCTCGCGCCAACGCGCTTGCTCGTCACTCGAGAAGTACGCGGCGACCCACGAGTGAAAGATCACCGGCGTCGCGTCGGGTGAACAGAGGTCGAGCGCGTCGTCGATGAGATCGACCGCCGAACCCTTCAGTCTGGTCGCTCGGGGCCAGAGCACCATCTCTTGGAGTATGGCGTCGAGTCGTCGCGCGCGTTGGGGTTCCTCAGGCCAGAGACAGGCTTTGAGCCAGAGCACGTCGTCGGGGTTCTCGGGATCGAGAGGATTGAGGTCGATGCCGATTCGTTCGTGTATGCGCGGCAGTGGTGACGTCGCGACGTTGTCGTTGAGGTCCTCCATCGTGAGGATGACGTCGTCGGCCTCGTCGTTGTTGATGCGGTAGTAGTCGGGATAGAGGTTGAGTCCCATTGAGGTACCGACGTCGATCAGGTGCACGTCGTTCACGCCTCTTCCGTGCAGTTCGTTGAGCACCGCCGCGAGTACCGCGCTGCGTCCCGGCTCGTTGGTCTGGGTGGCGCGCCAGAGTTGCTCGCGCACGAGTTCGGGCCGCGCCTCGAGTATCGCGGTGACCCGTGACGCGAATTCCTCGGGAGTGCGCGAGGCGAGCCGCTCGTAGAGGGGCGCGAGGTCACGGTCGCCGCGAAGGGCCCCGTAGTGCAGGGCGGCGAGCACCAGCATCGGGTTGCGCTGTTCGGGACGTGCTTCACCGAGGAGTTGCACGGCGGTGGGCGAGTTGGCGAGCGCGTCGACGAGTTGGGCGTAGTAGGGAAGTCGCTCGCGGTCCTCGGGCGCCAGGGCCATGCGGTAGTACGTCGGTGCGTCAAAGCCAGCGTCGCTCACGAACCAACCCTACGGGGGACCAAAGTACGGTCCCTCGTTGGCACTCGGTAGAATGGAGTGCTAATAAGGAGGGTTCGTGGCACGACGCCCCGTGACGACAGCGAAGTCCCCGAGTGACCTCGACGCGCGCAAGGCAACGATCCTCGACGCCGTCGTGGCCGAGCACATTGACACCGCCCAGCCCGTGGGCTCCTCGTCGGTCGCCACCATTGCGCACTTGGCCGTCTCGCCCGCGACGGTGCGCTCCGAGATGGTCGCGCTCGAGCGCGAGGGCTACCTCGCCCAGCCTCACACCTCCGCCGGTCGAGTGCCCACCGACAAGGGCTACCGCTATTTCGTCGATCACCTCAAGTCCGGGGCCGTGAGCAGCGCGCAACAAGTCCAAGTACGCGACTTCTTCGCCAACGTGCGCGGTGAGGTCGAGGACGTGCTCGAGCAAACCTCCTCGTTGTTAAGTCGCCTCACGAACTACACGTCGGTCGTCGTCGCCGCGGGCCACAGCCACGCCACGATTCTGAACGTGCAGCTGGTGAGCCTGGACGCCCGCCATCAAATACTCGTGACCGTCTTCTCTGACGGCGCCGTCGTCAAGCACAGCGTGGTGAGTTCGTTTGACGCCAGTTTCGAAGAGGTCGCCGAAGCGTCGCGCCAACTCAACGCGCTGCTGGTGTCGACGAACCTCGAGGACCGCGTGCAGGTGCCCTCGCGCACCGACCCCGTCGCCACCCTCGTGCGTGAGGCGGCGAGCGTGCTCTTCGCCGAACGACCCACCGCCGACGGTGACCAGGTCTTCATCGGTGGTTCGTCGCGCGTCGCCGAGGTCTTTGACGGCGTCGAGACCGTGCGCAAGGTGCTGAGCATCCTCGAACAAGAACTGCTCGTCGTCTCACTGATCCAGGACATCCTCGACCAGGGCCTCTCGGTCGCGATTGGCTCCGAGCACGGTTACGAAGCACTTTCGGCGTGCGCGGTGATCGTCGCGCCGATCACCATCGACGGCGAGAACGCGGGTGCGGTGGGTCTGCTGGGCCCGACGCGCATGAAGTACCCCGAGGCGCTCGCGGCGGCGGCGATGGTCTCGGCGCAACTCACGCGCCACTTCGATCGCGACGACGACCTTGGCTAATCCCGACCTCTACGCCGTTCTCGAGGTGGAGCGCAACGTCTCGCCCGAAGAACTCAAGAAGTCCTACCGGCGACTCGCTCGTCAGTATCACCCCGACGCGAATCCCGGGGACGCGGCCGCCGAGGCACGATTCAAAGAGGTCTCCCAGGCCTACGAGATCCTCTCGGACCCCGAGCGACGCGCGAACTACGACCGGTTCGGTTCTGACGTCGGCGAGGGAGCTAATCCCTTCGGCGCCGGTTCGGTCCAGGACATCTTCGACATGTTCTTCGGGGGAATGGGACAGCGCACCAACCAGCGCAGAGGACCCCAGCCCGGACCCGACGCGGAACTGGCGCTCGACATCACCCTCGATGAAGCGGCCTTCGGGGCAACGCGCGAGATCACCGCGACCTTGGCCCAGCGTTGCAGCACCTGTGACGGGTCGGGGTGCGCGCCGGGCACTTCGCCGATCACCTGTGTCGAGTGCGCGGGTCTTGGTGAGGTGCGCCGCGTACGCAACTCGATCCTCGGTCAGATGGTGACCTCAATGCCGTGCACTCGCTGTAACGGGACCGGCTCGCGGATCGAATCGCCCTGCAGCACTTGTCACGGCGAGGGACGTCGCAACGAGTCCACCACGTTCACGATCCAGATTCCCGCGGGCGTCCAAGACGGTTCGACGATGCGTCTTTCGGACCGCGGTCCCGCGGGACTGAGGGGCGGGCCCAATGGTCGTCTCTTCGTGCACCTTCGCGTCACGGCCGATCCTCGCTTCGAGCGACAAGGCGATGACTTGCATCACGAAGCCCACGTGTCCTTCGCCCAAGCGGCGCTCGGCGCGAACATCCAAGTACCGACGCTGCGCGACACCATCGAGATCGAAGTCGCGCCGGGCAGCGCGAACGGCACGGTCCAGCGCGTGCGCCACGAGGGGATCGAGCACCTCCAGGGACGCGGTCGTGGTGACCTCTTCGTGCACCTCGTGGTTGACGTGCCGACGGATCTGGACGACACGTCACGTGACCTATTGCGCCAACTCGCCGAGCACCGCGGCGAGAGCGTCCACGAGGAATCGGGTGGTCTCTTCTCGCGTAAGCGCGGCGCCAAGCGGTGAGTCACCTCGAGTGGCCACGCCGAGTGGCCGCGTTGGCGCAGTTCACCGTCGAGGACGTCAACATTCCCGTTCTCGCGACGAGTGACGATCATCACCTTCGCCGGGTGCTTCGCGCAAAGAGCGGCGAAGAGGTCGTGCTCACGAACGCCGCCGGATCATGGGCGTTCGCCCAGGTGGCCGACCACGGTCTTTCGCGCGTGTCCGACGTGCACCTTGACGACGCACCCACGCCAACGACGCTTTATTTGTCGCCACTCAAAGGTGACCGTAGCGAATGGGCAGTCGCCAAGGCGACCGAGGTGGGCATCAGTCGCATCGTGCCACTGGTGAGTGAACACGTCGTCGTGAAGTTCAAGGGTGAGACGCGTGAGAAGATCCTGAGTCGCTGGCGGCGCATCGCCCAAGAGAGTTGCGCGCAAGCCCGGCGCACCTACGCGCTAGAGGTGGACGAACCGGTGCGGGTCGCCGACGTGCCCGACGACGTCGCGGTCGCGGACTTTGGCGGTGACCCCGATTGGCGCGACGTGTACGCGGTCGCCATTGGCCCCGAAGGTGGATGGGGTGCGACGGAGTGGGCCGCGTCGCGTCGTCGACTCTCCTTGGGTCCGACCGTGCTGCGCGCGGAAACCGCGGGCGTGGTCGCCGCGTCGATACTGGCCTTTGGCGCCGGGTCGTGGGGATTTGGCCTGGGAGCCACTAGTAATGAGTAATGATGATGGGACAACATGACTGACTGCCTGTTTTGCCAGATCGTCGCGGGCGACATCCCCTCGAGTGTCATCGCCCAGAGTGACAGCGCCTTCGCGTTTGACGACATCGAACCCCAGGCGCCCGTGCACGTATTGGTGATCCCCAAAGAGCACATCACGAGCGCCGATCACGTGGTCGAGGCTCACCGTGGCATCGTCGACGATCTCGTGCTGCTCTCCC
>PKZI01000014.1 GCA_003133005.1 Acidimicrobiaceae bacterium
CGGGAATCGAGTCGTCCGAGCGGCGTCGCCCCTTCGTCCGAGCGCGCTTCGCGCGCTCATGCTGCTCGCGTGTGGCGGCGAGGTGCCTTCGAGCGACGAGGTGCACATTGATTTCTTGCGTTGTTTCGACTCCGCGCTTCCTCGCGAGGAGCATCTAGCGTCCGTGAGGAGAGCATTCTTTTCACCATCGAATGAAGCTTCATCGTGGCGTGAAGGCTGGCACCCCCTGCTCGCTCGTGCGCAAGGACAAGCCGTCATCGCCACAAACTTCGAGGACTTCGCCCTTGGCGGTACGGCCCCGTGCTTCATTGTCCAGGGTCTCGACGACGTCATCGCGCCGCCTCAAAATGCCTGGAACCTGGTCGCTCGACGTCCGAATACGCGCGTCGTGGGACTCGAGAGGTGTGGTCACGCCATACTTCCGGAACAGCCGCGAGTCGTCGCGGAGAGCGTTGTCCGATTTATCGCGGAGAATCTTGAAGCTTAGGAGGAAGGGGTCGTGTTCGGTGTCGCGTCATCGTTCGCCACTTCCGCTGGCGAACGATAACTCATCCAAAATTCCTTTACGACGACTTGAATGGTCGCGGCGATGGGAACCGCGAGCAATACGCCCACGAGACCACCAAAGATGCCCGACACCCACGAACCCATCTCGGCGCCGACGAGTATCGCTATGAATACGGTTAACGGATTCAACTTGACCGTCTTGCTCATGATCACTGGATTGAGGACATGATTTTGAACGAGCGTGAAGACGATGAAAACAACGGCCACGATGATGCCGGCCGTCACCGAGTGCCCCAGGGCGAAGAGGACGGTTGGAAATCCCGCGAGCGCCCCACCGATTTGTGGCAGAAAATCGACGAGGAGTACCCAGAGTCCGAAGAGTAGGGCGAACGGCACGCCAAGGATTTCGAGTGTGATGAACACAACGAGACCAGCTGTTGCCGAGATAAAGAGGTTGGCGAGCACGTAGCCAAGCGCGGCCTTACTCACCGCGGTGCTCATGCGCTTTACCCTCTCCGCGCGAGCCGGCGTCATCATTGCGAGCAGTGCTTCACGCATTTTCGTCGCCTCGAGCAGCAAGATCAAGACGAACGCGAAGAGCGTCACCAAGAGAAAGAGTACGGTAACTGCGCCCTTGCCGAGCTCGAGCGCGGGCTTGCTTAGGCTTTTCGCGAGCGACACGAGCTTTGCGGAATTCTTGTGGATCCACTTCTCGANNCAAGCGATTTGCGAGGTGAGTAAGGCCGTTGACGAGTGGATCACCGAATGCGAAGGCGAGTAACGAGAACACGACGACCAGACCAAGTGCGACGATGGCGACGGCGTAGCCCCGTCGCCGAATCTTCCATCGCTCGAGGCCGTCGACAAGCGGATTAAGGATCAGCGCCAAAAATCCACCCACGAGCATCAACAACAAGATGTCGCGAAGTCGGTAGAGAATTTTGCCGGTGAAGTAGACCGCAACGACCACCATCACTGCCGTGATGATGGTGAGGAGAGGAACGTCGTTGAGTTTCGCTCGAAGGATGATGCGCGCGCGACGAGTCTCGTTCGGGTCTTCGCCGTTCTCTGGTTGCGTCGACATAGTGCTCCTCGATGAGTTGCTAGGCCAACACGCTAGTCCTAGGACTTTCGACGTAGGTGTCGAGCGAGGTTGGCGTCGACCACGTTCGAATGCGCGGCGTGATTACGAAACGGCACTGGGGGAGTTCAACGACCCGTAACGTCGTCGGAAAAGTATGTAACACACGCCGCCCGCAATTGTCGGCAGCCAGTACGAACCGAGTCGAAAGACCAGAGTCGCGAGGACCGCGCTCGAACTCGGCACGTTCGCGAGGACGAGTAGTCCACTCAAACTGGCTTCGACGATGCCAATACCACCGGGAGTGATTGGTATGAGCGCGATGACCGCGGTCGCGGCATACGCAAGCAAGACGAGTGATGGATTAGGGTGCGCCCCCGTCGCGCGTAGTGCCGCGAGGAGACTGAAGTAGTCAAGTCCGATGCGACCCGCGACGAGCAACACCGCTTTCCACCAATTCTGCCCGAGGTCAGCACGAACGAGGTCACGCTCCTTGACGAGCCGCGAAGGTAAGTCGCCAGCTGGTTTCTTTTTCTTCGGTAGTTTCGAAATGATCCACTGCAAGACGCGACCTAAGCGCATCAGTGGTCCATCAGTGGAAAGAAGAACCACGCCCAACACTGAAATCAGTACGAAGCCAACGACACCGAGTTCACCAGCGTGCACCAAACCGGCGCTCACAGTGCCACCAAAAATTATTGGTAGTGCGAAGATTGGAAGTGAGAACAAACCGGCGACGCCGATGATCGACGAAACGGCGAGCCCCCCCGCGGCTTGGACGGGATCAATGCCCGATGCGTGCAGCATTCGATATTGCACGCTGGCACCCACCGCGTCACCACCGGGAAGTGTGTTGGCAACTGCGTTTCCCGCGAGCCCCGCGGTGACGACGGCGAACCAACCCTTAGATCGCAACACAAGTCGAAGCAGTGCCATGGCGCAGAAGAAACTCAACGCCTCTGCGACTATGGCA
>PKZI01000159.1 GCA_003133005.1 Acidimicrobiaceae bacterium
TGTCAGTCGCGTCGGGCGACTGAAGTCATGACCTTACGCGACGTTGGTAAGCGACACCTCGGGATCATCGGTGCCGGAAAACTGGGCACGACCGTTGCCCGCGCGGCACTCGACGTTGGCTACGACGTCGCAATCTCCGGATCGAGCTCGGTAGAACGAATTTCGTTGATCGTCGACGTGCTCGCGCCCGGCGCGCGCGTCATGACCACATCCGAAGTAGTCGAACAATCAGAGGTCATTCTTCTGGCGGTTCCCGCGCATCGATTCCATGAACTGCCTCGCGATCTCTTTGACGGAAAGATCCTCATTGACGCTATGAACTATTGGGAGCCCATTGACGGGATCAACGAGGAACTCGCCAATGCACCGCGCGGCACCAGTGTGCTGGTTCAGGATTGGTTCCCGTCGGCGCGCGTCGTCAAGAGTTTCAATCAACTTGGTTACCACGACGTCGATGAAGACCGACGCTTGCCTTACGAGAAGGGACGTATCGCCATGGCCGTGGCGGGTGACGATGTCACTGCGGTCGCGACCACGATGAAGCTCGTCGATGAACTCGGTTTCGACGCCCTGAATGTCGGGCCGCTCGACGCGGGTAGGGCGCTGCAGCCTGATGGGGTGGTCTTTGGCGTCGCGCTGACCGCGAACGAGCTCTCGCGACTTCTTTGGGACGAGGCGAAACTCGCCTGAGTAGTGCGCGAGCCACCGTGGTCGCGACGACTTGGCTCACCGCGACTGTTCGACTGACGCCGTCCTAGCGGAGTGCGCAAAGCACGTCAGACGCCAAGAGCGCCACGTGATCGAGATCATCGACATCAAGAATCTGAAGGTAGACGCGTGATACTCCCAATTGTGCGAATTCCTCAAGTCGCGCGAGAACCTCAGTGGGGCTTCCAGCAAGTCCGTTCGCCTTAAGTTCGTCGACCTCGCGACCAATGAATGCGGCACGTCGAGCGACTTCTCGCTCATCGCGACCACAACACGCGACGAGTGCGACCGAGCGTACGAGAGAGTTGGATTCGCGCCCGGCCTCTCGACACGCCTCGTCGACTCGTTCGAATTGGGTTCGACAGAACTCCAGTGGGGCAAAGGGAATATTGAACTCATTCGCGAAACGCGCGGCGAGTTGAGGTGTTCGTTTGGGACCGTGGCCGCCGATGATGATCGGCGGGTGGGGCTTCTGAGTCGGCTTAGGAAGCGCCGGACTCTCCGCCAGGTGGTAATGCGCGCCCGAAAAAGTGAAGGTTTCCTCGAGGGGGGTCTGCCACAGACCGGTGATTATCGCGAGCTGTTCCTCGAGTTTGTCGAACCGCTCACCCACGTCGGGAAAGGGGATGCCGTATGCGGCGTGCTCCTGCTCGAACCAACCGGCACCGAGGCCGAGTTCCACTCGACCACCGCTCATCGCGTCGACTTGCGCGACACTGATGGCGAGCGGTCCTGGAAAGCGGAAGGTCGCCGAAGAGAGGAGCGTGCCGAGTCGAAGGCGAGCCGTGTCACGCGCGAGCGCGGCGAGCGTGATCCACGCGTCGCTAGGTCCTGGCAGTCCACTGACGTTGCCCATCTTGAGGTAATGATCGGAGCGAAAGAATGCGTCGAATCCTCCCTCTTCGCTCGCGAGTGCGAGGGCGAGAATTTGGTCGTAGGACGCTCCTTGTTGGGGCTCACAGAAAATTCGTAGGTCCATCGCAACGTCCTATCCCTAGTGAGGTGGTCCCCAGCCAATACAACCAGCCCAGTGTAGGCAGGACGACCATCTGACCTTCAAGTAGGACTGGTACTGACTCGAAAAGACGTTGCCACTTCAACGTTGAAACCGTAGGCTCGCGAGGACGGGAAGTTCGAAGCTCGCGTCAAGTCTCGTTGCGAGAGGAGTATTCATGGTCTTAGAAGAGGGTGCGTTGGCGCCCGACTTCACACTCACCGACGAATCTGGAAACGGTGTCACGCTTTCGCAGATAAACGAGCCGGTGGTACTTATTTTCTATCCCGCCGACTGGAGTCCCGTCTGCAGCGACGAGCTTTCCGTCTTCAGCGCGGCGCGCCGTCTTTTCGACGACCGCGGTGCTCGCTTGCTGGGAATCTCGGTTGACGGCATGTGGTGTCATCAAGCGTTTCGTTCACAAAGGAACCTCTCGTTCCCATTGCTCGCGGACTTTGAGCCAAAGGGAGCCGTCGCACAAAGCTACGGCGTGTATCGAAATGAGGACGGCATCTCAGAACGCGCCCTCTTCGTCCTTGATCGTACGAGACACGTCTCTTGGAAGGAGATCTCTCCTCTTGGAGAGAATCCTGGTGCCGACGGCGCACTGCGCGCGGTGGAGGCACTGTCGTGAGCGGCGCACAGCTCGCCGTTCCCGTGGGACCGGATGATCACGCGCGAGGTCCCAACGATGCGGCGATCACTCTGGTGGAGTATGGCGACTACCAGTGTCCATATTGTGGCGAGGCGTACTCCATCGTGGAAAAACTCCTTCGCGCACTTGGCGAAGACGTTCGACTCGTTTTTCGTAACTTGCCCCTCGTTGACGTCCACGTTCACGCCGAGGCGGCAGCGGAGTTGGCCGAAGCCGCCGCGATGCAGGACAAATTCTGGGAGATGCACGACACGCTGTTCGAGAATCAAGGCGACCTCAGTGACGCGGCGTTGTCGCGCTACGCCAAGACCGTTGGACTCGACGCCGATCGGGTCGCTCGCGACCTCGCGTCGGGCGATCCTCGTGCGCGCGTCGAGGCCGATTTCGAGGGCGCAATTCGAAGCGGCGCAAACGGAACACCGACGTTCTTCGTCAACGGTGATCGCTACGACGGATCGTGGCAGTTCGAGCCGTTCAAGAAATACCTGCAATCGCTCCTAAAGAACTGAACCGCTTTCGGTTGCGTGCGCCGGTGCGACGTGAGAACGCCCGCCTCGCGCATGTTCGCACGGGCGGGCGTTCGTCAGTTGTTATCGACGTTACTTAATGGTTGTGCATTTCGTCGTGCTTGTCGTCGTGCTTGTGGTCGTGGTCGTGGTCGTGCATCTTTTCATCCTCGCCCATCACGTCAGGTTCGTCGGGTACTTCGCCCTTCTTTCCCATGACGTCCGTGTCGAACTCAGACTCATCGTCCTCTCCCATCACGTCTCGTTCGTCGTCACTTGACGTCGTTGCATCATTCTTCTTATCCATATTTGATTTCCTTTCTTTCTGTCGCTGGCATCGTTTTGGTGGACGTAGCATCCGTAGTTTCGTCGGCGGAGTGAAATTCCACGTGAGTGATCGTCCCGCCGGTAATCGTGAAGGTCTGGCCGGAGTCGACCACCGTGTAGGTGCCTTCCTTGAGGCTCGGATAGACAGCGACGTACACGATGCCATCGGCCAAAACGCGTCTGCGCACGGCGCTGTGGGTTCGAGGCATCGTCAAGTCGTCCGGCTGGATGTCGATCTCGTAGCCGTTCAACATCGCGGGGACACGAAGCACCAATGCTCCGACGTCCCCGCCAATGTCGAGGACCACGCTGCCCTCCCTACTGGGGGAAAGTTGCGGTTCGGTCATAGGTCGCTCAAGCCGGAACTGCGTAACCGCTGTAGGGCGTGCCGAGATACGGGAAGCTCGGTAAAAACGTCAAGCCCGCACCCGTCACGCCATCAGTTGCGTCAGCGACGGCCGCGTCCGGGGTGAACGACTTGTCCACCAGCGGAATCGTCGCGCCCGCCAAGGCCATCAACTCAATGGTCACCACGTCGTCGATGATTCGTCGTCCGTTCGGAAAGCCCGCGACATCCCCACCAATGACCCCGAGAGGGTTCGGCGTGGTCGCAGCGGGAATCGCTACGTTGAGCCGGATCATGTCGGCTTGGGTGGTACCGGTCAACGTGGAGAACGTCGGGGACACGACACCGGCGGGAATTCCCGTGAGCAATATCGCCTCGAGGTCCGCGCGCGGCTTGGTGTACGCGGCGAGATTCGGAAACGCGCCCGGATAGAGCACGTTCAACAATGCCGACAGTTCCGGGTGTGCCACGCCGTTGGCGTAGTTCTTGTCGTCAACCGGATTCTGCGCGTTCCACTCGTCCTTCTGTGCCAATGGCACGAGGACCTCGTTGAAGAGCGGATTACCCATTCTCGAAACCTGGACGTAGGGACCCGTCTCGACACCCGTACCACCCTTGGTGTCGAGCACGCGTGCCTTGCGTCGGCTCGCCGTCGTCCAAATTCCCACGCTCGACGCGGCCGCGGCGGTGTTGCTAGGGACACTCCCGTTGGCGGTGATGTCACTAATGGGTACCTGAATGGCGATGCTCGATACGTTCACCTGCGCCGTTGAGTTGACGCCCGGTGCCGCGGCGAGTGCCGGCAGACCAAACGTCGCGTGCAGATTGGCAATCGGCCGTAAGTCACCGAGGTCAAAGATCGCGCCAAGGTCGACGAAGAACGCCTCGGCACGCTGGCCCACGAAGACACTTCGCCCGCCCCCCATGTCGTAGACGGCGTCCGCAGCCAGTGCCGCATAGTCCGGCGTCGACAACGGTCCGATGTTGCACGGTGGCACCACCAGATTCTGGGCGAGCACGTCCGAACGACCTCCGGCGACCCTGGTCACGCTGTAGAGCTGACGTCGGTTCCAATTTGTACTCGTCAGTGACTCGATCGGTCCATCGTTGTAAAGGAACGTCGAAGGAATCGTGTTCTCACTGTGGAAATTGAATTGGTAGATGACGTCGGACATGCCGTCACCGTTGTTGTCAATCTTTATCTCGTACAACACGTCGTCGCCGAACTCATAGAAGTTCGGTCCGGCGGCGGGTGCTTGTAACGGGATGTAGTTGGCAATCAGTGTGACGGTTCCCGCTTTGTCCGGACTGACGAAGGCGTACAGGTCAGTACTGTCGGCGGCCGGGTCTTTGGCTATTTCTGGTGCTTCGCGATGGGATGACATAATTTCTTCTCCTATCGCGACGCGCGGACAAGGCGAGCAGCCACCTTGCGGTCATGGAAGGTAACCTCGCGGTTGCCAATGAACAGACTCATTTCGCCTGTGCGTGAGTTCTTCACGTGGGCAATGAGGTCCTCGTGTGATCCCAGGTGCTCGGTACTCGTAAGCTCCGGTTCTTTCGTGCTGGTGCTTGCGGCACCCGCGACGGCCGATCCAATGCCTAGTGGAGCAGTGCTGACAACACCGGCGACAGTTGCAATTGCGGCAACAGTCCCAGCTTGTTTGAAGAATCCTCTTCTAGTGACAGATTGCATCCGTCCTCCTTCTCAAGTGCCCGACACAGTGTCGGGCGGGAAGGATGCGAGGTCTGGACGTCCTGCGGGCGACCTTAGTGCTAAAGAAATACACTCCAAGCGCAGAATCCAAGAATCTTCAATTCGCCTGATGCAAAGGTGCCGACACCATCGCCGAGGCTCTTTGTTTGACGGGTTTTGCGTTCTCGGGGCGCCACGCGGGGCGCGGCGTGCGGGTCGTGTACTTTATTTCCCCATGAACAAGACACCCACTAAGGGCGAGAACCCGAGCCAGAAAATTGACGCACGAATCGCCGAGTTCAGTGACTGGCGGGGGCCGATGTTGGCGCGCGTTCGAGCGCTCATCAAGCAAGCGGACCCCAAGGTCGTCGAGGAGTGGAAGTGGAACATTCCCGTCTGGTCCCACGATGGCCTGATCTGTACCGGTGAAACGTATAAGAAGGTCGTCAAAGTGACCTTCGCCAAGGGCGCGTCCTTGGACGATCCGACCCAGATGTTCAATTCGAGTCTCGAAGGTCGAGTGCGGCGCGCGATCGACTTCTCCGAGGGCGAGAAGATTGACGCGACGGCGTTCAAGGCGCTCGTGCGCGCCGCGATCAAGTTGAATACGTCGAAGTAGCGTTGCGTTTTGCTGTTCCTACGACGACCACGTTACGCACTGCAGTGCGGTTTCGTTAGTTGCTGCTCGAAACGATGGCGTCGAGAACGCCCAGGGCGGTGACGGCGTCGTGACCGGTCCAGCCGTCCGCACCCAGGCGCACCGCGTGATCAAAGTCTTTTATGCCTCGGCCGCCGGCGAGAATCGGTGCGGGTATGTCGGCGACGTGGAGAGCTTTAATCGCCTCACGCACTCGTTCGTCTTGATCGCTGAAAGTCGCGCCGACGAGTACTGCGACGAGACGATCGGCACCGAGCGCCGTCTCGACGAATGAGCGCGC
>PKZI01000059.1 GCA_003133005.1 Acidimicrobiaceae bacterium
TTATTGCTGCGCTTGTAAGACGCGCCGCGCTCGTCGGACTCGTTGAACCTATTCCTGTCGACTTGCGAGAAACCGCACATAAGGAAGGTTGGATAGTTATTCCACTAGAAGGATCACTTTCTCAACTAAGACTCAATTCGTTGACGCCACAAAGAGTCGAAAAGTAGGGGTCTTGACGACCGAAGATGTCCTCCCGTTTGTGCTTGGCACCCGCGACCATGTATTAGACCGTTAGACATGGATTCGCCGCCACACCGTCCGAAGTCACCGGTTGGTCGCATCATCGCAGTACTCATTGCTGGACTGACCCTCTACGTCGTGCTGCCCGCACTGCTTCGAGTAATTTCCTCTTGGCCCCGCCTCTCTTCATTGTCGCTGTGGTGGTTCGCCCTCGCTCTCATCGCCGAAGTTCTCAGTTTTGTCTGTACGATGGCGCTTCTCCGCTTAGTCCTTCGTACCAATGATTGGTTCGCCGTCGTCACCGCCGGTCTCGCGGGCAACGCTGTTACGAATACGTTGCCCGGCGGCGACGCCGTTGGTGCGAGCGTGCAGTATCGAATGCTCGAAGCGTCGGGTATCGATTCAGTGCAAGCAGGAAGTGGACTGGCTGTGTCTTCGATAATCGGTATTGCGGGACTCTTCTCCTTGCCCATCTTCGCGCTACCCGTCTTGTTCAGTGGTTCCGTAAGCTCAGGTCTCGTGCACGCCGCAATTCTCGGCGTCATTGGATTCATTTTGATAGTCACGCTCGGTGTGGTTCTGCTAACGACCGACCGACCACTTCGTCTACTTGGGCGTGGTCTGCATTGGCTCATGCACAAGATCCCTCGCCTTCGACATTCGGGCAACGACTTGCCCGACCGACTCGTGAGGGAACGTGATTTAGTACGCACTGATCTGGGTAAGAACTGGTGGAAAGCAATTCTGCTCGTTGCTGGTCGCATTGGTCTTGACTACATGAGTCTGCTCGCGGCGCTGCACGCGACTGGCGCGCGACCGAATCCGTCGCTTGTTCTGCTCGCCTACGCCGCGACCGCGGTAATTGCGCTCGTGCCCATTACTCCGGGGGGCATTGGCATCGTCGAAGCGAGTCTCAGTGGCCTACTGGTGCTCGCGAACGTACCCAGCTCGAGCGCGGTGCTCGCGACCCTCGTGTTTCGCCTCGGTTCCTACTGGCTACCGATTATTGCCGGCGGTATCTCGTACGTGCTCTTTCGCCGGCGCTACGGCCCAATGCGCCACGCGGACTCGACCAGTTAGTCGATCACGTGAAGTTTCGAACGTGTCACGTCATGAAAATCGAAAAGCGGCGGAGTAGCCTTTGACGCGAGTACGGGCGAGGAGAACATAGAAGCGTGCCGAATAAGACCCCCGAAGAGCCACCACAGGGCGAAACTCGTCGCGAACGCATAATTCTTCGCGCCAAATTGAACGACGTGCCGCTCTTGACCATCATCACCACGATCATGCTCGTCGTACTCGTCTATTTCGCGGGCAAACTGCTCTATCGCCTGCGCGACATTTTGCTTCTCATGGTCGTTGGTGGCTTCATTGCCTTGCTACTTAACCCCATCGTCGACTGGCTTGAGCACCACCGAATCTCGCGCCGGGGTTACGCCGTCACAATCGTCGCTCTCGGCTCCGTCGTGATCTTCTTGGCGTTGGCGTTCGCATTCGGCGACCCCTTAGTCAACGGCCTCACGCATCTCGCTCACACCCTTCCGGCGTACGTCAGAAAGGCGCAACACGGTAAAGGATGGCTTGGAAAGATTCTGCGCCGCTACCACGTCGAGAACTGGATTCACAAGAACTCGGCAAAACTCGTCACGCTCGCGAGGAACTTGAGCAAACCGGCGCTCGCGCTCGGAAAGGGTGCGGTCACCGCACTCTTCGCCCTCGTCACAATGTTCGCTTTCACGATGATCCTCCTGCTCGAGGCGACCAAAATGCGCGAAGCAATCATTGCGATGATGGCGCCTGCGCACGAAGAGAGGATTCGACGGGTGAGTTCGGCCATCAGTAAGGCAGCTCTTGGTTACATGCTCGCCAATCTCGTACTTTCGACGTTCGCCGCCGTTGTTATCTTTGTCACCTATCTGGTGCTCGGGGTACCCTTCGCGCTGCTCTTTGCACTGTGGGTCCTTCTGGTTGATTTTTTGCCCCAAATTGGCGGAGCGGTAGCGGGAGTTCCGACCGTGCTTTTCGCGTTCGTGCACTCTGTCCCTGACGGCATCATCACCGCAGTCGTCTTCCTCGTTTTTACCCTTGTTCAGAACCACGTGCTCTATCCAGTCGTCATGAGCCGCACGACGAGACTCAATCCTCTCGTCGTCTTCATTGCAATATTGGTAGGCGCAGAGATGGGAGCCTGGATTGCTGGCGTCTTTGGGGGTCTCGTCGGGGTGTTACTCGCCGTTCCCCTCGCTGCGACTATTCAAGTCATTGTGAAAGAGTTTTGGACTTCGTCGGCCAACCCACCGATGAAGCCGGACGCGAAACCCGCAAAGAAAACCCCCAAAACGACCTGACGAGCGCGATCGTGAGTGAAAGCGGCTCGCGCAAACCCCGACCATATACTTCGAGTTATGGCCATCGCATTCTGGTTGGTGATTCTCGTGGTCTGCGTTGTCGCAGAAGTGCATACGAACGCCTTCATTGCCTTGTTTATAGGGTTTGGCGCCGCCATCGCGCTCGTTCTCGCTTTTTCGGGTGTTGCTTTCGCACTTCAAGCAATCTTGTGGTTGATTATCTCGGGAGTGAGCCTGGCAGCGTTGCGGCCTTTTGCCGTAAGGAACTTCCATCGACATCTGGGTACGGACCTCTCGCGGCCCGCCAAAAGCGCACTTACCAACTTAAAGGGAATGGTGGAGGTGACGGTGGGTGATGAAAACCACCCCGGACGCGTGAAAATACAGGGCGAATCGTGGAAGGCAGTGACCGACTGGATGGAGCCAATACCAGTTGGGGCGGCGATCGTGGTGCGAAAATCCTACGGCACGACCTTGTGGGTCGAACCGAACTAGTCCGCCGCGAGCCATATATATATGGCGTGATTGTGCAACGCCCTCGTGGGACCGCGATAATCGAATTTTCTCAGTCGTCGCCTCATAAATCGACCTTCGACCACCACGCTCGACGCATCGTGGCTGCACAAACAAGAATTCCCTTGTCCGCGGTTGTTCACGCACCGCATGCGTCTTAAATTTTTGTGACAAACACGCGAACACCTTGGTTTATTCACACCTCCCCATCGCTCAAACCTTCACATCGTTCCTCGAACAGAAAACTTGCCTC
>PKZI01000215.1 GCA_003133005.1 Acidimicrobiaceae bacterium
GAGATCTACACGTTCCTTATTTTGGTTCTCGTACTGATCGTGCGTCCGACGGGCATTCTCGGCGAGAAATCGGGGAGAACCGCGTGACGATTCTCTCGCTCGCCAATTTGAAGCGGCTCGCGATGATTCTTATCGTCACGGCCGTCATCGCAATCATGACAGGTGCAGCCGGTTCGAGTTCGGCGCCGCCGACGACTGGCATTCACGGTTCGTTCTTCGAGCGAGTCTCCTGGTTCGGACTCTTCACCGCGCCGCGATGGTTGCTATTTTTTACGCTCGGCGTCATTGTGTGGCTTCTCGTGTCGCTCTATCGTCCGCGAGCTCAAACGATTCGTCGCGGTGCGGAGAGCTTCTTCGCGCTTCCGAGAGCGGTGACGAGCAGGCGATGGGCGCGTGTGACACTCATGTTGGTCGCCCTCGCGATTGTCATAGTGTTGCCGAAGTTCGTACACGAGTCGTTTTGGATGTACCTCATTGTTGAGCAGATCGGTGTGTGGATTCTCCTCGCGCTTGGCTTGAACGTGGTAGTCGGTTTCGCGGGCCTGCTCGACCTTGGATTCGCCGCGTTCTACGCCATTGGCGCCTACACGACTGCGTGGTTGACGGGCGCGCTGCCCGCGCCGGCGCTCTTTCACCATCCGATTCCGACCCTCTGGGTTATCCCTATCGGCATTCTCGCCGCAATGGTTTTCGGCGTGCTCTTGGGTACGCCGACCCTTCGACTTCGCGGTGACTATTTGGCGATTGTGACGTTGGGTTTTGCGTTAATCATTGACGACTTCGTCGAGACACAAAGTGGCGTCACGGGCGGCGGAGTAGGTTCGTCGCCCGTTCCTCATCCTGCACTGGATCTAGGTTTTTATCACTTCAAATGGGGCCTTTCGCCCACGCCCTACTACTACCTCTGTCTCGTGTTCATCGTGGTGTTCATCATCGTGTTCACGTCGCTCGAGCATTCAAGGATTGGTCGCGCGTGGGTCGCGATTCGAGAAGACGAGGTCGCCGCAGAGTCCGTTGGCATCAATCCGCTCAAGTACAAGGTCATGGCATTCGCGGTAGGGGCGGCGAGCGGTGGATTTGGCGGCGTGATGAGTGCGGGGCTCGTGGGCATCATCAACCCGAGCCTCTTCACCTATCAGGTTTCAGTGAACGTGCTCGTTCTCGTCATTTTCGGTGGCATGGGCTCGATCTGGGGCGTGGCGCTTGGAGCGATTGTCATTCAGACTGCGACGAGTTATCTGGACAACTACCAACCGTGGGGTTACCAGATCAATGATCTCTACATGTACATTGGCGCGCTGCTCATCGTCATGATGATCTTTCGTCCGGCCGGCCTCTTGCCGTCGCGTCGGCGTGCTCGTGAGTTCGCCGAGGCTAAACGCGGCGATGACGTGCACACTGACGAGGTCCTGACGGGAGATCAGCCGTGAGCGACGAGGCGACGATCGACTACATCTTGCGTGCCGAGAACTTGACGCTCCGTTTCGGCGGTGTGGTGTCGCTGCGCGACGTCTCCGTTGAGATGCGTCGCGGCGAGATCCTCGCCGTCATTGGGCCCAACGGCGCGGGCAAGACCTCACTGTTCAACTCACTTACCGGCGTCTATCAACCCCAAGAGGGGACGATCACGTTTATGGCACGCGACGGCGCGCCACTGTCGGTAATCGGCAAGAAGGCGCACCAGATCGCCCAAGCCGGCGTGTCGCGGACGTTCCAGGCGTCGCGGTTGTTCAACGCATTGAGCGTCTTTGAGAACATCAAGATCGGCGCTGAGGATCATCGAGGAATTGGTTTGGTAGGCGCCTTAGTGAAAGGTCCAGGAACCCGTCGAGGCGAACACGTCTCCGACAATTTGGTGATTGAACTTCTCGAGTTCGTCGGACTCACGAGTGAAGCGAACCTGATTGCGTCCCAGCTTTCCTACGGCGCGCGACGCCGACTCGAGATCGCTCGAGCCCTGGCAACGAATCCCGAAGTGATTTTGCTCGACGAGCCAGCGGCGGGCACGAACCCGTCAGAGAAGTTAGCGCTCGCCGAACTCATTCGTCGCGTGCGCGACGAGCGTGGTGTGAGTGTGTTGTTGATCGAACACGATATGAAACTCGTCATGTCCCTCGCCGAAAGGCTCTACGTCTTGAACTTCGGCTCGGTCATCGCCGAAGGGTCGCCAGCAGAGATTCGTGCCAACCCCGTCGTCATCGACGCGTATTTAGGTAGTTCGCACGAAGAAACGAGCGCATGATGTTAAATGTCACCAACGCGGTGGTGCGATACGGATCGATTGAAGCGCTTCACGGAATTTCATTTGACGTGGAGCAAGGTGAGATCGTGACGCTGCTGGGAGCTAACGGCGCGGGAAAGTCGACGACGTTGCGAATGGTGTCCGGACTGCACGCGCCATCGAGCGGTTCGATCACCTACGAGGGTCGCGACATCACGAAAGTGAAAGCCCATGAGTTCGTCTCAATGGGAATCAGTCACGTGCCCGAGGGTCGCCGAGTGTTTCCACGCATGACCGTTGAGGAGAATTTAGAGATGGGCGCCTTTCGTCGCAAGGGTCCTTTGCGTGACGATATGGAAGAGGTCTACACGCAGTTTCCTATTCTGAAGGATCGTCGCAAGCAACCTGGCGCGAATCTTTCCGGGGGAGAACAGCAGATGCTGGCGATCGGTCGTGCGCTTATGTCCAAGCCCAGATTGTTACTCCTCGACGAACCTTCGATGGGTCTCGCGCCAATGATCGTCGAGACCATCTTTTCCATCATTGGACAGATTCGCGACGCGGGAACGACGGTCTTTGTCGTAGAGCAGAACGCGACACAAGCCCTGCGTCTCGCTGACCGCGGTTACGTCATGGAAAACGGTCGCATCGTCTTTGGCGGTCTGGCGAAGGATCTCTTGGGCGACGAGCGAGTCCGTGCCGTGTACCTCGGTGAATCCGTGGACACCTAACGCTGGTTCGCAACAAACAAGCTACGTCATCGCGAGAAGGACGTTTGCCGGCGAATTCCATTTGAA
This sequence comes from Acidimicrobiaceae bacterium, assembly GCA_003133005.1. Lineage (GTDB taxonomy): Bacteria > Actinomycetota > Acidimicrobiia > Acidimicrobiales > RAAP-2 > RAAP-2. The sequence goes on from PKZI01000215.1 coordinate 3,019, forward strand.
TCCCTAAATGTAGACAGCACCATCCTCGGTGAGATTCCAATAGGGATTATGCGCGACCTCCCAGACGTAGCCTTCAGGGTCCGCGAAGGCCCCCGAGGTTCCTCCCCAGTCCGCAATAGCGGCGGAGCGCACGATCGTGGCGCCAACCTGCTCTGCTTCATTCAGCGTTGCGGTGACTTCCTCTGGAGTGCGCACGTTGTAGGCCAATTCAATGCCCGGCGCGCCGTGCCCGCCGAGGGCGGTCCAGAGGCCGAACACCATCGAACCCACTTGGAAGAAACAGATCTCGTCGTCGGGTTGTTGCGCCTGCGCCCATCCGAGAGCTTCATAGAAAGCTCGGGCCGTGGTGAGATCGTTCACACCAAGGGTGATCAAACTGACGCGCTGTTACATTCGATCAGTATGCCAAAGGATCGATGAAATCTCGGACTCTAAAGGGACGCATCGTTGGGAATCTCTGCAATGGTCGCGGGCACATCGAGGCGGGCGACGCCGATACGAAAATCGTTCACCCCGAAATAGACGTCGTAACGATCCGGCTGATTGATGTCGTTGCGGACGTCGATCCCCGTGGGAAAGACCACGTTCGCGAAGGTGCCGCGTCGTCCCTCTGATGGGGTGGGCACGAGCACCGGTTCGGGCGAGCGATAGATCAGTTCCTGGGGGTAGTCAACGGAAAGGATCATGACCCCAGCGCTGTAGGTCAATCGGTGTTCGTCGTTCGGCTGTTGCACGACGTCACTGACGCCGTGGTACACGATGAGCCAGCCGAGACGGGTCATGATCGGAGGCGTGCCACTACCGATTTTGAGTGCCTCCCACGGCGCAATCGGTGCGGCGAGTTGGTGATGCGACGTGAAGTGGGGCAGGAGGTGATCGCCACTGGCTGCGTCCAAGGAACTGTACGAGATCCAGATGCTCTCGCGGTGTAGGTCAATGGTTCGGTCTTCGTCGAGTTTCATGGTCTCTTCGGGCAGTGTTCCTGGGAAGAGGGGTCGATGCAGAATTGCCAGCTCGAATTCGCCCGACGGATTCGCCACCGCCAAGGGAAAGCCCGTCGCGTCCTTATTGTCAATGCCGTTGAATTCAATGCCTTCGTAGGGCACGAACGAAGCCAGACCCAATCGGTGCCAGTTGAGCAGGTCGCGTGAAATCGCGAGGGCGATGCGCGGCCCTTCGGGGGAAAACGCGGTGTAGGTCATGACGTACTGTTGCAGTGGCTCGACGAACGTCACTCGTGGATCCTCGCAACCGCCCCCACCATTGGGCCGTAGTTCGTAGGGCATCTCTGGTTCGAGGGCGATGCCCAATCGTTCCGCGCCACAAGGCTCGCCTTTGTCATCGAAGATGACGCGCATGATGCCGATGCGCGAGTAGTTACCTTTCGCAACGATGCGAGGAAAAAGGTAGAGAAGACCGTCTCGTCCGCGCGCGGCGGCAGGGTTCAGAATACCTTCCTCTTCGTTCGGGTCGTTGGGATCGGGTTCGATGACCAAGTCGAGTCGCTCCATGTGGAATGGATTCATGGTGTCCTTCCGGGCGAGAGTATCTGGTGTTCGTTATCGCCCTGGCACGCGAGGACAGTCTGGATGACGCGCGCCGTCTCGCTGGGATCGCGTACCAGAATTGAGTCGACGCCGGCCACTTGAACCGGATAATCGTTACCGCCCATGAATATCGCGTCACCGGCGAAGAGCATCTCCTTTATCGTCACACCCAGTTGTTCGGTGAGCTTTCTGATGCCGTACGCCTTGTCGATGCCCGGTTTCGTGACGTCGATGGAGGTGGTGCCACCCATGTTCACACTGAGGTCCGGAATAAGAGGCACCAGAATCTCCTTTATCCTGTCCCTCTTCGTGAAGTCCGGGTCCCACTTCTCCTTCTCACTGAGTGGCGCTTCCTGGCCAAGCACCGAAAGGGTGATCTGACTGCCGCGATCCTCGATCGCCTCACCCCAAATCTTGGGCGCCGCGAAGCCCGATTCCTGCAAGGCCGTCTGCAGTGCCGCGATGACCTGGGCGCGCTGTTGCGCACTGAGATTCTCCGCGTACACCTGGTTCCAGGAGCCGTCGTAGGAATAGAACTGCGTACCGCAGGTAGGGAGGAGGAAGAGATTTTTGAAGTCGTCGCCACTCGGTAGTCGGGCTAAGAGTTGTTGCTCGAACTGGGTCCAACTTCCCCCCGAAATCACGGCAACCTGCATGATCTTTAAGAGATCGTGCAGCAACGAAGCGATTTCGTCACCCAGTGATGACTTGCTGGGCGCCAGCGTCCCGTCGAGGTCGAAGACAAAGAGTTTCTTCAAGAATTCCTCAATTCGAGTCACGGGCCGACGTACGTCCGAATCGCTTGATCGCGGCGTGCCCTTTTACTTGAATTTGACCGTACCATCCACCCTCACGGCATCATTCGGTCAGTCGAGGGGAGTGACGAAGTCCGACGACGAGCGACCGAGCACGCCTCTGGCGCTTTTCGAGTCGAATCGTCGTGGCGGGCGAAGGAAGGTGTGCTCATCCGGCCAAGTAGTTGGTCGTTGGCACGTCCCGCAATGTGCGTAGGGTGGGTACGTCAGGGTACCCATCCGCTCAGCTTTGGGTTATTTTGACGTACACGAGCCGTCACTTCGAACGAGGGGTACCGACCTCGTCGGGTGGGCAAAACATAGTTGACTGGCAAGAACGCGAGCGCCGTGCAACGGCGAGGCGGAGGGGCGAAAGTGCAACGAGTGGCGTCGCGTAAGTCCGTGTGGGCGTGCGTCGTCAGCGCGCTCGTGGCACTGGCGACGACCGTGGTACCCGTGCACTTGAGCGTGGCGCATGCGGCGAACGTTGCGACGTCGGGTGAGTGGCCCTACGCGAACGCCGATCTCGCAAATACGCGTGACGCGGTGGGGTCGACGATCAGCCTCTCGAACGTGTCAACTCTGAAGAAGGCGTGGAGTTTCACGCTTCGCGGTAGGGCCAGCCAGAGTGTCGGCGGGTACGGCACGCTCTCGGCCGCTCCGGTCGTGGTCAACGGCGTGGTCTACGTGCAAGACCTCCATTCGAACGTCTACGCACTCTCGTTGAGAACTGGAAGGCTTCTTTGGTCCTACATCGTGGACAAGAAGGAGAAGAGCGGACCTGGTCCCAACGGGGTTGCGGTCGTCGGCGACGTGGTCTACGGCGCGACACCTACGAGCGTGTTTGCGTTGCGCGCCACCAATGGTCGTCGAATCTGGTCCAACGCGCACCTCCTCACCAAGGGCGAGGGGACGTTCGGCATACAGCCTCAGGTGGCCAACGGGCGCGTCTATCTGGCGAGCCAGTATGGTCACCTGCCTGGTGGGGGCGTGTTACTGGCCCTTCGCGCCTCGAACGGCGAACTTTTGTGGCGATTCAAGACGGTGCCGAAGAATGACAAGGGTGTGTCCGCGCTCGACGTGGGCGCGGGTGGCGCATGGGAGACGCCACTCGTGGGCGCCGACGGCTCGGTCACCTTCGGCATTGGCAACCCGTATCAGTC
>PKZI01000042.1 GCA_003133005.1 Acidimicrobiaceae bacterium
TCACGATTTCGCTGGACACCACCAGCACAGGGTGTTCGCTCACTGGCGGTGTCGTGACCTTTACGGCGCCTGGCGGCCCGTGCCGTATCGACGCCAACCAGGCTGGAAACGGCAACTACAGCGCGGCGACGCAGGTCCAGCAGTCGATTGTGGTGGTCACCATGGTCATTACCCAAATCTCCAGCGTCCAGAGCACCACGAACGGCACCGCGACACTCGCCACCGGAAGTATCTCGGCGACGAGCCAGACCAGGGCGTTGATCTTGATCAGCTTCACGTCGAATGCCGCGACGAACACCTGTTCTACACCGACAGGCGCCTCCTTCAACACCTACACCCTCGTCGCATCCCAGGGCTTCTACACCGCTGGTGCCCCGTATGACTACATGTGTGCCTACTCGGCGATCGCGACGGGCACCGCGAGCGCCGTGTCCGAAACACTCGGAGGCACCGCGGGCAACGTTTTGACGATGAATATGCAGGTTGTCTCCATCACGGGCGACACGGGCGCGACCATCACGAATGGCACGACGAACAACGGTTCTTCAACAGCGCCAGTGTTCAACCTCGGCAACACCCCGGGAGCCACGAGTCTTGAGGTCTTGTTCGGCGCCGTGAAGTACGCCCAGAACGGTGCGGTGCCCACCTGGTCAACCACGGCACCGGCTGGTTACACCGAACTCACACCAAACCAGAACACCGGTTACCCGAGTCTGATCAGCGTGGCGTACTACGGTACCGCAGCGAGTTCGCTCACGGGCTCGCTCGCCAACACCGACCCGTGGGGCACCATCGGGATTGAGATCCAACCGTGATGACGTCCATTGCGCGCCACAGCAGGCCGCGGTCCCGGACCGAAACACGGACCTCGAGCGCCGATTCTGCTGTCAGGAAGGCAGAAGGCGAGCGTGGTGCGGTCCTCATCCTCGCGCTGGTCTACGTCGTGGCGGTCAGCCTTTTCGTCGGTGCTCTCGCCTACTTCGCGACGAACGACCTGAACAATACGACCGTCTTCCAAACGGCCGCCAAGCAGACCTTTGCCGCCAACGCCGCGACGCAAGGGGCCGTCCAAGCGATTGGCGAAAACCCGGTGCCGAGCAATCCAACGTCCGGCTACAACACCGGTACGCCCTTAACGGGCACCACCGTGGTCCCTTCGAGTAATCCCGCCACGTACGTTGCCTATCCGTCGTCGCCCGGGATATGTTGGGGCTCCTCGAGCTCGTCAACCGTGACAATCGGTGGTTTCTCGTTGAGCGTCTGGTGCAGCACCGTTGAATATCTCCAGCACAGTTCGGGACAGAGTGGCACCCGCGTCGTGACCTTCTACACCTGTCTCAGTTCAGTGGCTACCGCGAGCCAGTGCGTGCAGGCGCCTCTCGTAAAGGCCGTCGTGGCGTTCGACGACTATCCGGGACCAACACTACAAAAGCAGTGCAATCTGGTTCCTGTAACCTGCGGTCAAAGTGACACGATCATCAGTTGGGTTTCGGTCAACGCTTCGAGTACTTGATCCTCGCGACATAGTGAGCACAGCGGAGTAATCTCGTCTCGACGATCCATCGCTGGCGTGGCTCCCTTCGAGTTTTCGTTCCGAATGCCGCTCGGGTTCGCAATTCGCGTTCGTTCAGCGGGGCAGCGTGCCAGGGTAATTCCCTCTCCAAAGCTCATGCGGCCAGGCGCCATCGCGGTCCTGAACGAATTGGTGCGTGCGAAGCGTTGCGAACTGTCGTCACCACCACCATTCTTCAGACTCGCTCGCATGGGCCTACGAAGAAATATTCAGCCACTATTCGAGTGCCGGTAGCTCTGCGACGCGACAACCAAAAGGGGCGCTGACGGGGGTCGGGCGACTGTCGAAGAAGAAAATTCTTAAGGCGAACAACCAGTCTCCTTCGTGATCCAAATCTGGATCGTGCCTCGAGCACCGACGTGGGTGGGGGAACCGAGGGTCGAGCGAAAGAGTCGGTGGATCGTCGAAGGGGAGACACCTCGATACTCGCCCCCTTTCCAAAAGACGACGGCCCCTACGTGGTTGCGCACGAGGAAATCACACAAAGCGCGGCGCACATTGATGCGTGGATTGGGCGCCTGATAGTACGGGGAAAACGGTTCTGAAACATAGGGTCCGGATTGCGCTCGAAAGAGCGTCTCTTCGACGGCCTTGGGCTCGATAAAAACCGGATTGGAACTTCCGTACGTCGGACTCGCTTGATTGGTGATGTAACCACCGATCAAGCGAAAGCGCATCTCGTCTTGTGCCTGCCACACCATTGATTCGGTCCACGGTGAAACGGGTAGGGGGTAGTTGAGCACGACCGCTCCCGACGGAATCGTGGCCAGTGCCGTCGCGACGTCGGGGGACCAGGGCAGGCTTGAGGTGGCAAGGGGCGTCAAAGGGAGCATCAGTGCCGCAGCGACGATGATCAAGGCAACGACACCCATATCGAGGAGCCGTGTAGGTAGGTCCGCAAAACGGTGGTCGCTCATTGCTCCAAAAAATTTGTCGAGACCAACGCACACCACGATGATGGCGAAGAGCGCGACAAAGAGCGAGAAGCGAGCCGGAACGAAGTTCTTGAAGAGCGACACGCGCGTGAGCACAGTTTCCGGTAACGGTATCGACGACGGGTGGCCGTCTATCTCCAGTGAAGGGCCGAGCG
>PKZI01000073.1 GCA_003133005.1 Acidimicrobiaceae bacterium
GAGAGCGATGGGGTCAGCCGGCATGGGCGTGACCCTGACGTGTCAGGCCAACGTCGCAACGGCGCGGCGTGAGGAGAATGGAGGACCCCAACGTGACATTGCCAACTCGCAACAAGAAGCTCATTGAATGGGTGGCATTGGTCGCAAAGGTCACTACCCCCGATCGTATCCACTGGTGTGACGGTTCCGACGCCGAATACGACGAACTTTGTCAGCAACTCGTTGACTCCAAGACCTTTCGCCGACTCAATCCCGAGAAGCGTCCCAACAGCTTCTACGCCGCCTCCGATCCGGGTGACGTCGCGCGCGTCGAGGACCGCACGTTCATTTGCTCGCAAAAAGAGATCGACGCAGGACCGACCAACAACTGGTGCGATCCTGAAGAGATGCGCACGACGCTCAACGGTCTGTTTCGTGGCGCTATGAAAGGTCGCACCATGTACGTGGTGCCGTTCTCCATGGGTCCGCTCGGATCGAAGATCTCACACATTGGCGTCGAGATCACCGATTCCGCGTACGTCGCGGTGAGCATGAAGATCATGACGCGCATGGGTCGCGGCGCGCTCGAAGTGCTGGGTGAGCACGGCGACTTCGTGCCGTGCCTGCACTCGGTCGGTATGCCGCTTGAACCAGGTCAGAAAGACGTCGCGTGGCCGTGCGATCCCGAGAACAAGTACATCGTGCACTTTCCCGAGACCCGCGAAATCGTCTCGTACGGTTCGGGTTACGGTGGCAACGCACTGTTGGGCAAGAAGTGCTTCGCGCTGCGAATCGCTTCGGCCATTGCGCGCGACGAGGGCTGGCTCGCCGAGCACATGCTCATTTTGAAGTTGACCAATCCGCGCGGCGAGTCGCGTTTCGTCGCCGGCGCGTTCCCGAGCGCGTGTGGCAAGACCAATCTCGCGATGTTGGTGCCCACGCTTCCGGGCTGGAAAGTCGAGACCGTGGGCGACGACATCTGTTGGATGAAGCCCGGCGCCGATGGCCGTCTCTACGCGATCAATCCAGAAGCCGGATTCTTCGGTGTCGCGCCCGGCACGAACTTCGACACCAACCCCAACGCCATGTACTCGGTGCGGGCGAACACCATCTTCACCAACGTCGCGCTCACCGCCGACAACGACGTGTGGTGGGAGGGATTGGGTGAACCACCTGAAGGCTTGACTGACTGGAAGGGCCAAGCGTGGAGCAAGGAACTCGGGACTCCCGCGGCGCACCCGAACTCACGGTTCACCGCCCCCGCCGCGCAAGATCCCGCGATCGCCGCCGAGTGGGAGGACCCCATGGGCGTGCCCATCGCCGCCATTCTCTTTGGTGGTCGGCGCGCCAACACGGTCCCGCTCATCTTCCAGTCGCGCGACTGGGACCACGGCGTCTTTCTCGGATCGATCGTGTCCTCAGAGACGACCGCCGCGGCCGCGGGAGCGGTGGGCAATCTTCGTCGTGACCCGTTCGCGATGCTGCCCTTTTGTGGTTACAACATGGCGGACTACTTCAGTCATTGGCTCAGTTTTTCCGATCGATTCGACGAAAAGAATTTGCCCAAGATCTTCTACGTCAATTGGTTTCGCAAGGGCGAAGACGGCCACTGGCTGTGGCCCGGTTTCGGCGAGAACAGCCGCGTGTTGGAGTGGGTCTTTGATCGCGTTGCGGGAACCGCCGAAGCCGAGGAGACGGCCATTGGCTTCGTGCCCACGCCCAACTCCATTGACGTGCGTGGCGTCGACGTCACGCCTGGCGACATGAAGGAACTACTCATGGTGCACGACGACGAATGGCGCACCGAGGTACCGCTCATTCGCGCACACTTCGCGCAGTTTGGTGACCGACTGCCGGCCAAGTTGGCCCACGAGGTTGACGAGCTTGCGGGTCGCCTCGGCTAATACTCAGTCCGCGGTTTCGGCGTCGGCGACGATGATTCTCGGACCCGAGGGCCAGTCGAAGTAACGCCACGTCCAGTTCATCATCACGCGAAGGCGGTTGCGAAAGCCCACCAAGTACCACAGGTGAAGCCCGAGCCAGGCAAGCCATCCGAGGAACCCACTGATGACTGGACCGCGCGGCAATGTCGCGACCGCTCGGTGGCGGCCGATCGTCGCCATGATTCCCTTGTTCTTATAGGTGAACGGTTTGGTCGGCTCGTTGTTCTCGACGCGCAGTATCTGCGCGGCGCAGTGACGACCCGTCTGCATGGCGACGGGCGCAAGTTGCGGACAGAACATGCCCTCACCTGAGGGCACGGCGGCCGCGTCGCCCACTGCCCAGATGTTCTCACTCTCGAGCAGACGAAGATCGGTATTGACGCGCACGCGCCCCCCCGGACCGGGCGCGCCACCAAGGCTGTCGGCGATGCTGCCACCCGCGGTCACGCCCGCGGCCCAGATGACCGCCGCCACTTGCAACCGTTCACCATCGGCGAATCGAATCGCGTGTTCTTCGACCTCGACGACCGAGCGTCCGAACTCGATCTCGACACCCATGTGCTCGAGCTCTTTCAAAGCGTACGAACTCGCCTTCTCGGGAAAGGGCGTGAGTAGTCGCGGGGCCATGTCGACGAGAAGTACGCGCATTCTTGACGGATCGATGCGCAGACCGTCGCGTCGAATGACAGTGCGAATCAATTCCGAGAGAGCACCCGAGGTCTCGACGCCGGTCGGTCCTCCACCCACGATGACGAAGTTGAGCGACATCGGCGACTCTTCGGCCGCGGCGTCAGCCTCTTCGAGTGCGAGCAGCAGCCGGTTGCGCAATTTTCGCGCGTCGGCCAACGAGTAGAGCGGCATCGCGTAGGTCGACGCGCCGGGGATGCCGAAGTACGACGCGCTCGCGCCGGTTGCGATCACCAGGTGGTCGTAGGCCATCTCCTTGCCGTTCTCCAGATGGATCACGTTGCGCGCGTGGTCGACCCCGCGGACCTTCGCGTGTCGGACGTTGACGTTCATCGACTTACCAAAAATGGTGCGAATCGGGTAGGCCACCTCGGCCGGTTCGAGCTGGGCGGTCGCCACTTGATAGAGCAATGGAGAGAAGGTGTGGAAATTGTGCTGGTCGACGATGGTGACGCGAACGTCCTTTTTCGCCAGTCCCTTCGCGACGGCGATTCCCCCGAATCCCCCGCCGATGATCACCACGTGGGGCAAATGTGACAAATCCGGAAGAGCTGGTACCGAATCAGTCGACATCGCCATATCTGTTCCAAGCATACCTGACGACGTTGTAATTCATATCATTGATGGCTGAAACGCCGCCCGATCCCGTAGATCAAGCCCCCACCCAACGTTAAAACCGCGAGCAACACGTCGCCCGCCTTGAAGTGCAGCGATATGCCGACCGGAATGAGCGCTCCCACCACCCAGAGCAACTGCTGGCGAACCGCGAAACGCGCGAAGGTTCGCCCCTGGGAACCCGCGGGCACGAAGCGTTGGGTGATCGCGTCAAAACTGGGCTGGGCGATGGCGGTGAATATTCCCAGCCATCCGGCGTAGGTCACCTGGACGATCAACGTGGGATGCAGCGCCGCGAGCGCTGAACCCACACCGGTGAGCAAGAGCGATCCCGTGAGAAGCGCCGACTCCGGGAGTTTGTTGCGCACGCGGGTCACGAGCCCGAGGCCAATCAATGAACCCAACGCGGACATCGAGAGCGCGAAAGCGAACCACTTTAGCCCGGCCTCCTCGCGACGAAGACCAAAGGCGAGAAGAAACGTCGAGAATCCGGCGGTGAATCGCATGACGGCCGAGGCGCTGAGACCCCAGGAGACCTCGGTGTCACCCAGCGGATTGAGCATCTGTCGATCGCGCTCGAGTTGGGTCATCGACTCGACCTTTTGTCGTTCGGTCTTCGCCGGCCGCTGCAGGCGCAGGCTCGCGACCAGCGCAGCGGCATAGACCAGTGACGCGGCGATGAGTACGTCGGGACCGCCGATGCCTTTGAGGATTCCCGCACCGATCGAACCGGCCACGAGTCCCGAGAGCGTCCCGAGCAACGTGAGTTGCGCGTTGAAACCCGCGAAACCCTTTTCTTTCTCCGCGACCTCTTGTTCGGGCCAGCCCGCATCACCCACGAGAGCGGCGCGTTCGCGGAACTGGTCGGTGCGCGCCATTTCGGGCACGAGCGCGCCTCGGGTCACGCCGTAGAGCTTCGAGAACACCAGGACGAAAAACGCTTCGGGAAACAGCCACAAGGATTTGAGATGCATACTCATGGACCAACAGAGCACCACGCGCACCCCCGCCGACAACGCGACGAGAATCCTTCGCCCGTTGGCGGACTTGTCGATGAGAGGACCGAGCACCGGTGAGACGACGGCAAAGGGCGCGAACGTCAACAACAGATACAACAGCACCTTGCTCTTGGCCTCATCAGGTGAGACCGAGAAGAACAGCGACCCCGCGAGTGACACCGTCACCAATGTGTCGCCGGCATTCATGATCACGTGCACGAGCGCCAATCGACCAAACGCGGTCTTTTGATCGAAGAGATCCTGCGCCGCAGCTCGAGCCAGAGAGGCAAATCCACGACGACGCACGCTTAAAGAGTACGGGATGATGTCGCGAACGAAGAGTCACGCACTCAACAGAGACTGCTAAACCATCAGCGTGCACGTAACGTCATTTTTTGAAAATCTACCTTTCAGTTTCCTGAGCGCCTTGATTTGGGTCCTGATCGCATTCGCGGTGGGAACGAGGGTCCATCGCAACTCGACGATTGACGTGTTCTGGGGCTCTGGTTTCCTCGTCATCATGCTCGAGAGCATGGCGATGTCGTTGCGCCTTCACCCTCACGGAACGTGGCTGCGCTACCTCGTGTTGTTCACGGTGGCACTCTGGAGTCTTCGGCTTTCGATACACATTGGTCGTCGCCAAGTTGGCGCGAAGGAAGACACGCGTTACGTCGACATCATGGCCGGCGCCAACGGTCGCAACGAAAGGTACTACGCCTTTAAAATGATCTACGGACTGCAAGGGCTTCTGCTCTGGTTCGTGTCGATGCCCCTGCAGTGGATTGCCTTCAGCGCCCACCTCAATTGGCTTCTCGTCCCCGGCCTCATTCTCTGTGCGATCGGTATCTTCTTCGAAGGCGTCGGCGACGAACAACTGCGCCGTTTCTTGGCGAACCCCGCCAACAAGGGGACGACGATGAACCGCGGTCTGTGGCGTTACACCCGCCATCCCAACTACTTCGGCGACGCGGTCACCTGGGCCGGTTTCTACGTGATCGCAATCGGCGTGCCGTGGGGCGCACTGACCTTCCTCTCGCCCATCACGATGTGGTGGTTGCTCACCAACCTCTCGGGAAAGCCCATGCTCGAGAAGAAACTCTCCACGACGCGCAAGGGCTATCACGAGTACATCGCCACGACCAGTTCCTTCTTCCCGCGCCCACCGAAAAAGTTGGCCGACGTTTAGTTAGAAAAACATCCTTGGCGATAGATGAACGTCGGCATCACGCCCGGCATGCACACCTTTAGTCGAGACGAGACGCGCCACACGTTCGAACGCACCTCAAAGTGCAGCACCTCGGTGACGCCCACCGCCACTTGGCCGCGACCCACCGTCGCCCACAGGTATGCCCAGTCGTCCTCGCAACCGTAACTCTGGACGTCACTCACTCGAAGCGCGCCCGTGAATGCCGCACTCAGTGAAGGCCCGGAGCACGAAGCCGCGTCAAAGACTGGCGAGCGTCGAATACCCGCGGCGCTCACCGCCACCCCGAGCAGCGCCACTAATGCGAGCGACATCAGGAATCGTACGGCCGTCACGACTCTCAATTCGACCATGTCGAGAAACTACGGCTGATTGAAGAGGCTGGCAAAAAACGCCCCCATGGCGAACTCCCAGTCAGTCGGGTCAATGGGGTTTATCGAGATGTCGTCGAGAATTCTCCCAAAAATAATTACCTGCAGCGCCACCGCGATTGAGCGCGCCGACACGTCGCGACGAAGCCACCCACGTTCTTGACCGTATTCAACCAATCGGACGATTTCGTCGGTGAGATGCGCTTGGGTGAGGCCAATCAGAATTCGCAACTCGGGACGAGTCAACGAGGCCGCGACGATGCGCACACGTATCGCGCGACGTTTGAGGCGGTCCGGACCTGACGAAAATCGCTCGACCATTGGAGTCAAGGCGGCGACGTACTCGGCGAGCGTGGTCGCGGATTCGTTCGCTTCGCGCAGCACGTGGATGTCCTCTTCGGCGAGACGCGAAAAAAGCAAATTGTACGCCGCGTCAATCACGCCCTCGCGCGATCCAAAGTGGTGGTACACCGAACCGTAATTGACGCCCGTCGCCTTGCACACGTCGGGAATTCGAATAGTCGACTCATCGGAAATCATGAGTTCTTGACAGACCTCGTCGAGTACCGCTTGCATAACAGGCATGGATCGACTTTGCTTGGCCACGATTCCAACTTTAATGCCAACGACCCCTTTTATAACTGGGAAAATATGTCAGACAACGAGAATTGACTGATTCGTTGCGCTGGNNCGGCCCTTCCAATTACAATCAGCGAACCCCAGAAAAGGAACACGTCGTGACAAAACCAGTCCTCCAAGTAATTATCGGAAGTACGCGACCAGGCCGCGTTGGCCCAGCCGTCGCGCAATGGTTCTTCGACATCGCGGCCGCCGAAGGAAGTTTTGACGTTGAACTCGTCGATCTCGTTGACTACAACCTGCCCATCTTTGACGAACCTCGTCATCCCGTACTTCGACAATACGAGCACGAACACACCAAACGCTGGTCCGCCACCATTGCGCGCGCCGACGCCTTCGTCTTTGTCGTCCCCGAGTACAACCACAGTTTCAACGCGGCGACGAAGAATGCCATTGACTATTTGAATCACGAATGGAAGCACAAGCCACTCGGCATCGTGAGCTACGGAAGTATGGCGATGGGAGTACGAGCGGTCCAAGCGTTGAAGCCAATTTTTTCGGCTCTTCGATTGATTTTCTGTGGCGAGGTGACGATTCCTTTGCCGATTAATCCAGTCGTTGACGGCGTTCTCTCGAGCAACGAAGTGCTCGACAAAGGCGCCGCAGCCATTGTGAGGGAGCTCGCGATCATGAGCCCTCCGCTGCAACAATTGCGCGAGAGCGGTGCGTTCTAGTCGCAGCCCTCTCCCTAAGATGACTCTCGTGANNGAGATCTTTGGACTGCTCGGACCAAATGGTGCGGGAAAGACGACGACCGCCGGCATGCTCACCACTCGGGTCGTGCCCACGTCGGGAACAGCGACCGTCGCAGGCGTTGACGTGGTGCGTCATCCTTCGGCCGCGAAGCAGTTCCTCGGCGTGGTGTCACAAACCAACACGCTCGATCGTCAGCTGACGGTCTGGGAGAACCTCTATTTTCATGGACGTCTCTTCGGCATCGGCAAACACGAATCGCGCGTTACCGCTGACCGATTACTCGAGCAGTTCCAATTGACGAAATGGGCGAAGGCGTCGGTGTACGCGCTCTCGGGCGGCATGGCCCAGCGTCTGATGGTGGCGCGGTCGATCTTCCATCGACCCGCGGTGTTGTTCATGGATGAACCAACCGCCGGACTCGACCCCCAGAGTCGACTCGCCCTTTGGGATATCCTCCAACAACTCAACGCCGACGGACAGACGATCCTTCTCACGACGCACTACATGGAAGAGGCGGACCAACTCTGTGATCGCGTCGCGATCATGGACCACGGCAAGATCCTCGCCCTCGACACACCCGATGGCCTGAAACGGAGCACCGGCGTCGACACGATCGTCACCATAAAAGCGTCCGGTGATCTCGCGCTGCTCGCCAAGACGCTGGAAGAAGGCGTACCAGGCGTCACCTACAGTCGAGAGATCGAAAAGGGTGTCGAGTTGCACGTCAAGAGCAGTGATCGCGTACTCGCAAAAGTCATTGCCGCTGCCGAGTCCGGTGACTTTCACGTTGCCGATCTCTCGGTCGCTGAACCTTCGCTCGAGACCGTCTTCATCAAACTTACCGGCAAGGAGTTGCGCGACTGATGGCGACAAGCGTGCTGACACCCACAACCAACATCACGACGGAGCAGCGATCTCAATTCACCGCCAGTCGCACCGCCTTGGGTGCGCTGCTCTTGCGCGACGTCGTGGTTCTTAAGAAGGACTGGGCAATCTTTTTACTACGCACGCTCATCCAGCCTTTCTTGTTGTGTTTCGTCTTCCTCTTCGTCTTTCCAAAGATTGGCCAATCCGTTGGCGGCGGTGGCGGCGCGAGCGCCTTTGCCACCGTGTTGGTGGCGGGCGTGGTTGGCATCTCGATCATGTTCCAGGGTGTCCAGTCAGTCGCCCTTCAGATGTCCCAAGAGTTCGGCTTCACTCGAGAAATCGAAGACCGCGTGCAAGCGCCGTGTCCCATCTGGCTCGTCGCTGGTGAGAAAGTCCTCTCGGGCGCGATACAAGGGCTCATCTCGGCGTCGATCGTCCTGCCAATCGCGTCGTTGGTCCACGCGAAGGGCGTAAGTGCCGCCATCTCAATTCATTGGCTCGTCCTTCTCACCCTGGTGCCGCTCGCGTGTATCGCGATGGGCTCACTCGGTCTCGTGCTCGGCACAAGTTTTCAGCCACGCAACATTGGTCTGATGTTCGGCTTCGTCATCCTGCCCATCACGTTCCTAGGTGGTACGTACTACCAGTGGGACCGCCTCGCACCGGTGACGATTGGCTCGTTTCACTGGCTCCAGACGCTGGTACTTATCAATCCTCTGTTATACGTCAACGAGGGAATGCGCGCCGCGTTCACGAACGTTCCCCACATGCACCTGTACATTGTCTATCCAGTATTGATTGGCTTCTGCGTCGGATTCTTATCGCTCGGTCTTCGAAACTTTCGCCGCCGCGTTCTCTCCTAAGACACAACGACAAGGAAGAATCGCCCTGCGTCATATCTCGACACACGGCAGTTTTCGAGTGACACGTCGCCTCTTAGTGAGCGCGGCCGTACTGGACCGCGTACAACAAAACGCCGAGGACGATCGCGACGATGACGTACGTGCGCGAGTCCTTCGCTACCAACCAGTGCGTGGGTAACGACGACGTCGAGGCAGTGGATGCTGGAGTGTCGATGTGTAGAGTCGACGACGAAACAGCGACCTCGTCGCCGAGCAGGCCCCGAAATGGTTGCGTCGGCGACGCGAGCAACACGTACGCCAAGAGACGGGTCTGATAGCGCAGAATGAGTGCCAGAGCTTGGTGCAGCGGCTGGGGAACGCGCCCGGCACTAATGCCCCAGACCCACATGATCACGAGCAAAGGAAATGAACCAATCGAGAGTATTCCGCTTACGATGCCCGCGGGATAGGCCAAGACAATGCGAAAGAACACCGCGGCCCGGTTG
>PKZI01000102.1 GCA_003133005.1 Acidimicrobiaceae bacterium
CGTCTGCCGTTGAACGGCGAGCGTCGTAAGCAATCGCCATTGCAGCTCCACCAACAATGAATACCTCACCACGAACGTCGAGGGTCTTCAGCTCCTCGTCAAGTTCCGCAAGTGCCTCGAGTAACTCGCGACGACTGAGCTGCGCCACTAGGCATATTCCAATGCGCCCTGTGTAACAAAGACGCCACGACGAGCCAGAGAAATCGGGCTATGAACTAGAGCATCAGCGTGTAGCGACTTCATCCCCGACATAAACCACCATTCACGAAGGAAATAGGAGTTGTCATTCACCCATGACGGAGCGACTATCTGGTGTGTTGCACACGCGAGTTCCACCACGCCCGCCAAAAGTGCGTCATAGCGGTCACTGCCCGTAGTCGCCGGTCGATCCGCAACGATTCGACTCCGCGTTTCCCAATCGGACTTTTCGTAGCGCTCAAGGATGCGAAACGCAAGTCGAGTTGCCGAACTAGTGTCCCCTTTGGCAAGGCTGGCCGCCATCTCTTCAGCCACCTCGCGCACTGATTCTTCTTTCCACGCCACACTCCTATGGTAGAGCGCGCGTGGAAATGCGACTACTTCCCTGCCCTGGTTGGCCGCCGCACCAAAACACCCGAACAATTGGGGCACACTTCTCCCATGAGGTTGCTGCAGGTATCGCAAAATGTACATTCGTAGCTGCAGATTTTTGCGGGTCCGCCGTCGTCGAGAGCGGCGTTGCATTTTTCACACGACGTCCTCATCTCCAACATTGTCGCCATCCTATTAATTCGATTACCTATCAGGGATTGCTAACTTTTGGCCCGAGAAGGCGCAGGGTGCTAGAGATCACTTGCGCATCGGATTAGCTGCAGAACCCACTCGTTGCATGCATCCGACCCTTCAGATTTTGAGGGCAAAGGCCCGAAGGCGCAACGACTTCTTAACTAGGCGCTTCGCCGACGCAGCGGCGCGTTCACCGGTGTCGCGTCACTCAGGGCCTTCTTCGCGTGGTAGCTCGAACGCGTGAGCGGCGACGCTTGTACGTGGCGAAGTCCGAGCGCCTCACCCACCTCTTTGAGTTCATCAAATTCTGCCGGTTCCCACCATCGTGCGACGGGCAAATGCTGTTCGGTCGGGCGAAGGTATTGGCCGATCGTGGCAATCGACACGCCCACCGCCGCCAAGTCGGCCAGTGTCTCTTCCACCTCTTCGCGACTTTCTCCGAGACCCACCATGAGCCCGGATTTGGTCGTAAATCCCGCTTCGACGCTTCGTGCCAATACGGTGAGCGAGCGGGCGTAACCCGCGCTGGGTCGCACGGCACGCTGAAGCCGCGCGACCGTCTCGATGTTGTGATTGAGCACGTCGGGACGCGCCCCGAAGATGAGCGCGAGCGAGTCAGCGTCACCCTTCAGGTCACTGGTGAGCACTTCAACATTCGTACCAGGCGAGCGCTCTCGAATCGCTCGCACCGTGTCGGCAATCGCTGCGGCGCCTCCGTCGGGTAGATCATCGCGCGCCACACAGGTAATAACCGCGTGGGACAACTTCAGGCGCACGACCGCTTCGGCGACGCGAGCAGGTTCAGTAGGGTCCAGTGGAAGGGGCTTCGAGGTGTCAATAAGGCAAAAACCGCACGCCCGTGTACAGCGACTCCCGTTAACCATGAACGTCGCTGTGCCTTCGGCCCAGCACTCGAAGATGTTGGGACATCCCGCCTCTTCACACACCGTTACGAGTCGTAGATCGTCATTGAGTGTGCGCAGCGATTGGTACTGCGATCCCATATGCGCTTCAATTCGTAACCAATCGGGCTTGCGCGTGTGAATGTCGATACCGGCGTCGGGATCGACGCCGGCCTTTCGCAGTCGGCGCAAGAGTGGACGCTCGCTCGAGTGACTTGAGGGACTCCTATCGACACGAGCGACACTCCCCGTGCCTCCGAGGCGAAGGTCAAGTTCTTCGCCGAGTCGCTCTTCGACCTCGAGCGTCGTCACGCTTAGACCGAGCGAACGCAGCGATGCCACGGGCTTATCGGTGATACCACAGGGATTGATCTTCGAGAAACCCTCAAGATCGATCTCGACGTTGAGCGCAACGCCGTGCAGGGTGCGACGATGGCCCGCCTTGTTTCGTTCGGTCCGCACACCGACCGCGGCGATCTTGGCGGGTTTCGCCTCGAGGTGTGCCCAGACGCCCGGATAACCGTCGAGTCGACCAACAACGCCCAACGTGGCGTCGAGATCGAACGATTGCACGGTGGCGATGACCGCGTCCTCGAGCGCACTGACGTGCGCCCTGCCCGCCGAGGGGTCATCGGGGACCGTGCGAATTGCCCACGCGACGACCTGTCCGGGTGCGTGATAGGTGACGTCACCCCCGCGGTCCGCGTCGACGACGACCGCGTCAAGGAACTCGGGCGCCACGAGAAAATTCTCCGCTTGGGTACGAATGCCCCTGGTGTACGTGGGGGGATGCTCAAACAAGAGCACGTAATCGTCGCGCGATTCGAGCAATCCACGTTGTAGATCGTTCGCCTCAACGAAAGAGATTCGACCCAAGTGTCGGCGCCGCAACATCTAGCGCTCGCTCTCCAAATCCATTCCCGCCAACAGTTCGGCGACACGTTCAAGGTAGTTGACTGCCGCGACCGCTTCACACACGCGGTGGTCGAACGACAGACCGAGCACGAGGCGGTAACCAACCTCGACCGATGCGACACCGTCTTTTTCAACCACAACAGGCACGCGGCGCACTGCGCCCGCACTGAGAGCTGCGACTTCCGGTTGGATGATTATTGGCTCAGTGAATAGTGTGTTCTCGCTTGGTGCGCCAATAAGGGTAAACGTGCCACCCATGAGGTCGTCGGCGGTGAGTTGACGCGACTCGACGCGCACACCCAACTCGGTGACGCGTCGCGCGAGAGCGCGCAACGTGAGTCCCGCGGCAGCGTGCACGACCGGAACCAAGAGACCGTCATCGTCCACGTGACGCATGACACCGAGATTGACGGTTCGATGCACGGTCAACTCATCGTCGCTGAAGGTCGCGTTGAGGAATTCGAACTCGGCCAACGCGCGTACGGCAGCGAGGCTCACTACCATCTCGTCGGTGATCAGAACTCCCTCGCGCGTCATGCGACCAATTCGCTCGAGTTCGCCAAAAATGGCGCCATCGATCTCGATCGCGACGAACCCGTGCGGGGTCGTTTGGGTGGACACGGACATGTGCTGGCCCATTCGTCGACGCCCGTTCGACAGCGGCACCACGATCTCCTCGGTCGGACCATCCGCGACCGCACGCTCGGCGTCGCGACGTGTGATGGCGCCGCCGAGACCAGATCCCTTGATCGTCGACGCCTCGACACCCCCGTCGTTCAATATCTTGCGAATCACCGGTGAGACAACGACACCACTTTGTCCAGCTTCAGAAGCTGACCCGTTCGTCGTACTCGCGACAGGCGTCGGTGCCGGCGCAGGTGGTGCCGTCACGGGCGGTGGTGATGCGCTGGCAACTGGCGCCTCGGGCGCTGGCGCGGGTGCCGGCGCACTTCCCGCGACGGCCTTTTCGTCAATGACTGCGACGCGCGACCCGGTCTCAACCGTGTCACCCTCGCCCGCGAGGATCTCGACCAGCACGCCCGCCGCGGGCGAAGGCATCTCCGAGTCGACTTTGTCGGTCGATACTTCAAAGAGTGGTTCATCACGCGCGACGGCGTCGCCCACTTTCTTGAACCATTGCGTAATGATCCCTTCGGTGACCGACTCACCCAGCGACGGAAGCGTGACGTCAACCAACGTGGAGTCCTCTGCCCGCCAGCGCAATGAGCGTCTCGCCGAAGGTCTCGGACAACGAAGGGTGCGGCTGAATCAACGCGGCCGCCTCTTCGGCGGTGGCTTCCCAGTTGACGGCGAAGTAACCAGCGCCGAGTTGCTCAGTGACCCAAGGACCCGCCATGTGCACGCCAAGTATTTGTCCAGCAGTTCCGTCGGCGCGCTTTTCCGCGATAACCTTGACGACACCCTCGGTGTCGCCGATGATTTGTGCTCGACTGTTGCCGCCGAAGGGATCCTTCTTCACGACCACGTCGTAGCCCTTTTCCTTCGCGCCGGCTTCGGTGAGTCCACAAAATGCGACCTCGGGGTTCGAGTAGATCGCCCACGGCACTCGTTCGTAGTCGACCGGCACCACCGACTCACCCAAGATAGACTTGATCGCCACGATGGCTTCAGCGAAACCAACGTGCGCGAGTTGGGGCGTGTTCGCCACCACGTCACCCACGGCGTAGACATTGGGGTTCGCGGTGCGCTGCTTGGTGTCCGCCACCACAAAACCCCGTTCGTTAATCTCGACGCCCGTACCTTCGGCGAGAAGTTCCTCGGTGCGTGGACGACGTCCAACGGACATCACGACCATCTCGACCTTCAGCGGATCTCCACCTTCCAACGCGATCGTGGTACCGGTCTTCGTTGGGGTGTGACCGGTGATCTTCGCGCCCACTTGAATGTCGATGCCGCGCTTCTTAAAGGCGCGGTCGACGACCTTGGCGACCTCGGTGTCACAACCCGTGAGAATCGAAGGAAGCGCTTCGAGGATTGTCACCTTGGTGCCCATGTCGGTCAGCATTGACGCGAACTCACAACCAATGGCGCCGCCCCCAATAACCGCGGCGGTGGCGGGCAGTTGGTTCAAGTCGAGAAATTCGTCTGACGTGACGACGATCTTGCCGTCGACGTCAAAACCGGGAAG
>PKZI01000131.1 GCA_003133005.1 Acidimicrobiaceae bacterium
CTCTGTAGCAAGTTCGCGGGATAGAAAGGACCGTAGAGGTGACCCTTGGCAAAAAGAAGCGACCACGCGTAGTACCCGACCAGAATGGCGAATATCGCGAGGGACGGCAGAACGGCTCGGGCAACGTCTTTGAGTAGGTGGAGGGATTTGAGGGGGCGCTTCGCGACGATCCCTACCAACCCGAAGATGAGGAGAATGCCCAGCATCGCGAGAAGTTCGGGGTCGATGAGCGCTTGGGCGCCGCAGAGCGCGCCGAGAAGGAGCCCCAACTTACGTGGGTTCTGCGCTCGACCTAAGAACAACCGATAACAGCACCAGACGATGAGCGGCAGTAATGGAACGAAAATTAGGTCGAGATGATTTCTACTCTGAATGGCCATGTAGGGCCCGAAACCATAGAGCAAACCGCCAATGAACGACGCGGGCGTTCGACACCATGTGCGCAACACGAAGAACATCGAGGTCGCCGAACTCGCAAAGGCGAGGCGTAGCAGGATGTTGAACGCGGCGACGGGTCCCAAACTAAGCGTGATGGGCGCTCCGAGAAAGCCGAGCAACGGCACCGACGTGGTGTTCGCGAGGTCGACGCCGTGGGGGAAGTCGAGGTAATTCGAGTGAAAAATGTTAAGTCCATGGCCCAATGCGTAGGGTAACCACGCGAGGAACCAGACCATCTGTTGGGGATCGCCGAGTCCTCGTCCATTGCTTCCCGAAGGGAGCGTGCTCGAGCTCCACGGCACGCGTGGCCAAAAGAGCGCCACCGCCAGGAGGACGTAGACGAGAATGACGATCGCGACCGTTCCTTGACTGGAAATCGTCCGCTGCCACCATCGTTTCGCCGGTGTCACCACCACCGGCCGCACGAGCATGCGCACATTCTACGAAACGTCACGTTGGACGATGATGTTTCGCAGACAAGATTGATCCACAGGATGTCATGATCCGGGTTGGGTGCGGACTTCCTGACGCCGCCAACCTGAAATTGGCACAAAAGGAATGACGACGTGAGTCGTAGATATTCCCACGTGGCTATTGCGAGTGAATCGGGGTCGCTCGCCGAGGGGGCCCTGGAACTATATAAAAAAACGAGAATTATGTACAGGATCGAGCGTCCGAAGGGTCGAAAGGCGCACGTTTTGTCCGTGGCTGGCTCCGAATCCTCAACCGATGGGCTACGAATGGCTCGAAAACGGGGCATTCGTAGGGGACTAGTGCAAATTGACTATGACCGAATAGTCAATTCGATGTCAAAAAAATAATGCACTTAGCACTAACATCATTTCGGGCGAGGAATTAATTTGGAGTCAACGTGCTCCAAAAACGAAAGGGCTATGAATGATTCGTACGTACAAAATGCTCAAAAAGCGACGCGAGGCGGGGGAAATTAGTGGTTTCACCTTGATCGAACTCTTGATCGTGATTGTCGTGCTGGGTATCCTCGCGGCCGTCGTAATCTTCGCGTTGGGCGGAATTACCTCAAAAAGCGCCGTTGCTGCCTGCCAGGCGGACGGTGCCACGGTCCAAACCGCCATCGCCGCCTATAACAACCTCAACGCTGGGTCTACGGTAACGACCGCAGCGCTCACGGCCGCGGGTAGTACTCAGTACCTCGCTTCGTGGCCAAATAACACCTCGCACTACACGTTCAGCCTCACTTCGGGGACGCTCTATGTGTCCACGAATACTGCCGGAACGGCGGCGGTTGTGTATGCCGGACCACAGAGCTGCACAGGAGTCCAGTAGTCCGAATCGTTAAATTTATTATCTAGTCGCAACGTGCCCGGCATTCGTGCCGGGCACGTTGCTAGTCTTTACCAATCGACAGAACGGTTTGGTATGGGTGACGAACAGCTAGTTGGCATCAGTCCTTGGCTCCAAAGGCTCTGGGACCAGGGTGGCAGCGACCTGTTGCTTTCGGCGGGTTCGGCGCCTCGGATTCGCGTGGACGGCAAGCTCAAACCGGTTGAGGGTGCGCCGACGCTTACGGGCGACCAAATCAACGATATAGCGCTTCCTCTCCTCACCGAAGGGCAACGAACGATTTTCAAGGAAGAACTCGACGTCGACTTCGCGTTCTCCTGGCTGGATCGTGCTCGAATTCGAGGCAATATCTTTACCGAGCGTGGCGAATCCGCTCTTTCACTGCGCGTCATCCCCGCAAAGATCCCCACCTACGAAGAACTCGGATTACCGCCGGCGTGTAGTTGGGTTGCTGAACAGCCTCGCGGATTCGTGTTGGTCACCGGCCCGACGGGTTCTGGTAAGTCCACCACGTTGGCCTCAATCATCGACAAGATCAACCAAACACGCTCGGCGCACATTTTGACCATTGAGGACCCCGTTGAGTACGTGCACCATCACCGCATGTCTGCTGTCTCACAGCGCGAAATCGGGTTGGATAGTCCGAACTTCAACCGGGCATTGCGGTCAGCACTTCGCGAGGACCCCGACGTTCTGCTCATCGGCGAGATGCGCGACATCGACTCGATTCAGATTGCGCTCACCATGGCCGAGACGGGCCACTTAGTGTTCGGAACACTGCACACCAACGACGCGCCTCAAGCGATTGACCGAATTATTGATGTTTTCCCCGCGTGGCGCCAAGAGCAAACCCGGGTGCAATTGGCGGCTTCATTGAGCATGATTTTGGCGCAACGCCTCGTGCCACGCATTGGTGGCGGCATGGTCGCGGCATTTGAGGTCCTGATCGCGACGAATCCAGTGCGCAACCTCATTCGTGAAGGTCGATCGAACCAGTTGGCGAACGTGATGCTCACTGGCACCCAAGAAGGCATGATCACGCTCGAATACAGTCTCGCGAGTCTCATCTATGACGGCATCATCACGTACGAAGATGGCATGGCGGTGACGGCCCATCCAAAGGACTTAGTGCGTTCCATCGATCAAATGGAAATTCTTCGATCCAGAGCATAGAAAAGAAGTGAGTCCACAGCGAGGTCCAGTTCTCCCCTACAAGGTCGTGGCGGGCGTGATGCCCGTGCGAAAGAAATGGCTCGTCGCGAGCGCCAAAATGGCCGGCTCTACCTTCGCGCCCGAGGAAGCGAATCTCTATGACACCTTTCGTGAGGTAGTTGATGCTCGTCCGGCGTTTGCCGCGGTTGTCGTTGGCGCACCGATTGGCTACCGCGACCACCTCACCGACCCGCCCCGCGGCGCCGACGTCGCCGCGCGCGCGTTGCTGGGGCGACGCGCAATGACGATTCGTCGTCCACCGACACGCGAGACAATTGGCCGCGGACAAAGCGTCGCGGACGATCATCTCGACGCGATCAGCGCCACGATTCTTCCCGTCATCTTGGAAGTGGCGGGCGAAATGTCGGGCTATCGACAGCGCGTGGTCTACGAAGGGTCACCTGAGTTGAGCTTCTATTTCATGAACGCAGAAACACCTCTCCGCTGGTCCAAGAAGCGCGAAGAAGGACGACGTGAGCGGCGTGATTTGCTTGAGAAGAAGGTGCCAGGCATCGATCGCATCATCGACGCCCACGTGCCTGGAGTCAAAGAGCAGCATCTGCTCGACGCGGCGGCGCTGCTAATGACGTCACGCCGGGTACAGACGCGAGCCGCACGACGAATTCCTCGTGAACCCGAGTGGGATAGTGAAGGCATTCGGATGGAGTACGTCTTCTAGTCCGATTGGCGCACGATTTAGGTGAGAGGTTCGAGTATCGCGGCAGCGTCGGTGTCGTGCGCTTGATCCGCGGTCATCGACGTCGACCTTGGAAACGAGAACGCACAGGCGAGCACCAGTGTTCCGATCACGAGCAGATAGTACGTCCATTGACCCGTATGCCAGTAGCTGAGGAATGTGCAGGCAGTGGCGAAGACAAACGCAAGCGTTATCTTTCGCCAACTGGCAGTGAACGACGCAACGAGTAAAAGCGCGAGGCCGGGAAAGAAGTAGAACGGATCGAGAACTGATTCGAAGACGCAGCGTAACGACAACGCGACACCCATCCACCAAACAAGACGTTGCCATGAAGGCCGATGTCGCGACAGGTAAAACCCGATGAACACTGCGAGCACTAGAGAGATGTCGCGCTCCGGTCCCGCCGCGACGATCTGGTAGGAAAAAATCTTCTTGGCGGTCTCGGTGTAAACCTTGGTGCCATTTGGGAGAGTGCGCACATGCACTTTGAAGCTCTTCGCGTAATGAGAGGGGGCCATTTTTGGTGCAAGGGCGAGCCACGGCGTCGGGTGATTGAGTTGGGGGTAGTTCGGTTGCTTGAGTAGAGCCCTCGTCGTAGGACCCCACTCGTGCACGAGCGGTCCCAGGAGCAATACGGCCGACGGTAGCGTGATCTCGCCAATCAAAAGTGGCCAGCGTCGCAAGGGGATAAGCGCGAACAGCAAGGGAATCAACAATAAAACCAGTGGCTGAAATGCAACCGCAAGGCCCAAAAAGAATCCCGCGTGCACCCACTTGTGGTCGTACACGGCAGCGAGCGCGTAAATCGCGAGAGCGACGGCAACCGGATCTTCGGGGTGTCCCCATACCGCGACGACCGGCCACACGAGAGCCGCTTCGACCCAGACGAGTAGGACACGTCGACGCGACGGGATTTCGAGGCGTTTCGCGAGTCCGTTCAATGCGAACAGCACGAAACCACCTAGAAGAAGGTTCACGGGTCCAAGAAGAAACCACTCGGTTGGTTTCGGTAGGTATATCGGAACGCTTGACGTGAGATGAAGCGGGCCTTGTAGCAACGCGAGTGGCGTGAGAAGTACGACGATGCCCGGGAACGTCACCAGGCTCGTTCCCGCGCCGTAGATTGCGCCTTCGGAACCCCACCCAATCCAATGCGCGTCGCGAAAGGTGGACCAGAGGTCCGCGGGAGTAGCCCAACCGTTGACGTGGTACCAGATCCTGCCCCACAAGAACGAGTACGCCATACCCGTCACAAGGATTGTCAACGTAGCGATCAAGGGCCAGAACTGTCGTCGCATCCATTTCGTTTCATACGTGGGAGCCACGCTTGACGTGTTTACGACAACGTCGCCATCGGGTGACGACGAGGCGTCACTACTCGTCCAAGGTATTTTTCGTTGCGCCGTAAGAACGCGCCACGTCGAAGAGCGTGTTGAGGAATCGCTCACAAAACAACTTTATAGGTCAAGCGAGGTTTCATCGTGGCGCTACAAATGGAACGTTTGAAAAGGTGCGAGAAGTTCAGGGCCTGCGTAGATTGCGACGCCAGCGCCCAAGGCAAGAAATACCCCATACGGGATTGGCTGATCTCGACGCACTTTTCCGATTGCTATAAGCGTGATACCAATCACTGCACCGACCAGATTCGCGGCGAAGAAACCGAGGACCACATAACGCCAACCCAACCAGCCCAGTCCTAGTCCGAGGACCAGCGCCAATCGAACGTCACCGAAACCCAAGATTTTTGGGCTCGCCAGATTTAAGACGAAAAACAACATGTACCACGCCGCGGCACCTACCGCGCCGACGAGGAGGTGGTGCCAGTCGTGTTCGATCGCCGAGGCGAGGACGAACAACGCGACCATCAAAAGAAAGGTCGTGTACACGATTTCTAGAGGCAGCACCAGTTTTTCCGTGTCGATGCACGCAAGGGCGAACAGGCCGGCGAACATCACGAGAAACGAAGGCAACTCCCAATTCCAGCCCATCCGAGCAGCTGCGCCGGCAAAAAAGAGGGCAGTCGCGAACTCAACTAAGGGGTAGCGCATGGAAATAGGTGCGCCACAGTTCCGACACTTTCCGCGAAGCGCAATCCACGAAAGCACTGGAACGTTGTCACGTCCCCTGATCGGCTCTCCACACGTAGTGCAGCGCGAACGTGGTGAAATGATCGATTCGTGTCGTGGGACTCGATAAATCACGACATTGAGGAACGAGCCAACGACAAGACCGAGCACCGCACACCCAACTATGAGGATTGCCAACACTGCCTCAACCACTTTCGTTAACGTTCTTCCCAGAAACGACTGTAAGGCTACGCCGACACAATCGGGGTGATGTTGCGGTGCTTGAACTTCGAAGAGGGAACCCTCCAAATCTGAGTCGACCGTCCTTAAGGGCGTCGGCCGTCATATCCTGCACGAAGATGCGGGGCGCGGCGTCCAAACTCGCAGACGTGATACTTCGCGCTGAGTAGAGGGGATGTAGCCATATTTCGGTTCCGAGTTTTTATCTGCGGCATAATTTCGCGACGACATCGCGTCATCATCGAGTCGAGTGAACGGCAATCTTGTAAATGGCGTGTCAAAAAACTTAGGAACTCAGGCGCTCGAATTCATTCTGGATTCAGTTCAGTGTTTGATGTGAGCGTGATGAACTCTACGCGGAGCGCATCGTTGATCGTCGTGGCGCAACGTTTTGTCGCATGATTGTTCCATCTTCGTGAGAGGCTTCCTTGAAGAGCTTGAACGAGCGAGG
>PKZI01000031.1 GCA_003133005.1 Acidimicrobiaceae bacterium
ACGTAGAAGTTGGGAAACGCCTCGGGATGCGCTGCACAAGCGGTCGCGAACGTGTCGCCCGCACGCAGGCTGTCGATGAGGTCGAAGATGACTCGTCGCAACAGTTTGTTTTGCGTCTCTTCGACGATGACTTCAAGCGCCTCCATGATCGAGACACCCGCCTTCATGAAGACCGCCAATTGGCGGGTGAAGTTCATTACCTCACTGCGCGGCACCAATTTCTTCGTGATCTCAAAGGCGAGAATATTTTTCTTCTCTTTGAGTTCGACTGGCTGGAGTCCGCGCTGTATGAGTGCGAGGTGTGCGGCACCGAGCGACGTCGCCGATTCGGTACCGGTGAACTTCTTGCCTGACTCATCGAGTGCGCTATAGCGGAACTGGATGAGCGCCTTGTCTGGCTTGTTCCTTGAAAGTACGGACGGAAGATTCATAGGGTGTACACGCTCCGAATTACTTCAGACACCGTCGTGATGCCTTGGGCCACGAGACTGACGGCTTCTTGACGTAGGGTCCTCATACCTTGCTTCTCTGCCAAGTTGTGCAACTCCTCTTGGGTAGCCCATCCAACGATGAGTCGTTTGATCTCCGGCGTCATAACCAGCAACTCATAGACGCCGATTCGTTCTTTGTAGCCCGTGTCGTTACAGAAATTGCAACCGGTGCCGTGATAGAAGACCTCTTGGGGCATGCCGCCACTCTCTTCGTAGAATTCACGCTCGTCGTCAGTCATGACGTACTCCGTGCGACAAGAGGGACAGATCCGTCGCAAGAGACGTTGCGCGACAATCGCCAAGACCGATGATGCGACCAGGAACGACTCGATGCCCATGTCGAGAAATCGGTGAAGTGCCGACACCGAGTCGGTGGCGTGCATTGACGAAATAACGAAGTGGCCCGTGAGCGCGGACTGAACTGCCACGCGTGTCGTCTCGACGTCGCGGATCTCGCCCACGAGAATAACGTCTGGGTCTTGGCGAAGGATTGACTTAAGTCCGGTCTCGAACGTCAAGCCGGCTTGCTCATTGGTTTGAATCTGGTTGATGGTTGGGAAGATGTATTCGACCGGGTCTTCGATAGTCATGATGTTGAGCGTCGGGTTGTTCACCTCGCTCAACGTCGCGTAGAGGGTCGTCGTTTTTCCACTACCTGTTGGTCCGCAACACAACACCATGCCAAAAGGCGAACGCGCGAGTTTTGAATATGTGGCGTGAGTGTCGACGGGCATGCCGAGGTCACCTAGCCGAAAGACTGATCGAGTTTTGTCAAGTATTCGCATGACACAGTTCTCACCCATGATCGTCGACACGGTTGCCACGCGCACGTCGACCTCGACGCCGTCGACGGTAATCGTGAGCTGACCATCTTGAGGTCTGCGTCGCTCCACGATGTTCATGTTCGCCATGATCTTCACGCGACTTACGAGTCCCGGACCCATCGCGACTGGAAGCTGGAGCACCTCTTTGAGCGCGCCGTCGATACGGAATCGAATCCGGACGTATTCTTCGGTTGGTTCGATGTGCACGTCAGAGGCACGGTCGCGCATTGCTTGCGTCAAGATGCGATCGACCACCTGGACGACGGGCGCGTCGTCAATCAGTAACTCGCTCTCGGAATCGTTGTTCTGTCGGCGCCTCGATTCTTCAACTGCCTCAAATGCTTCGACCAGACTTCCCACGTTGCTAATCGCGCGGTAGTTGCTGTCAATTGCCCAAATTATGTCACTCGGCGGCGCAATCATGAGAAAGACCTTGTGACCCGTCATCGTCTGAAGTTGATCGCGAAGTTTGTCAGACGGCTGCGCTACGGCGACGTACAAGTTGTCCCCTTCGAGACGAACTGGAATAACTGAGCTCGCACGAGCAAAATCTTCCGGGACTAGTTCGATGACCTTCGGATCAACATTGTCTCGGCGTAGGTTGACCACGGTGAGTCCGAAGAAACTCGCGAGTTCATTGGCGAGTGCTTGATTATCGATGACGCCCATCTCAACGAGCACTTCGCCGAGACGACCCCCCGTTTCGGATTGTTCTATCAACGCCTTATCAAGCTCGTCTTGAGTAACTAACTTTTTTTCCAGCAAAAGTTCGCCGAGTCGACCTTTGTAGGGTGGTACGGAGGCGATTGCTTCGGTCGCTACACGTTCGCCGACTATCGACGTAGATTTTTTTTCTTTTCCGTTCGAAGAACCCGAACCAAAACGTCCGTTGCCGTTTGCGGAATCGGTCTCATGGACGCGCCTCCCATCGGTCTTGAGGGCGCCATCCTCTCCTGGTTCGGGTGGTCGAACCTTGTCGGTTCTCTTCTTAAGCGCCACACTTACCTCACTGATGGATTATCGACAACTGTTATTTGGAATAAATTCACCGGACGTGTCTACTTCGGAGCCCGACATACAAAGGATTCACCTGAGAAACGCCTTACGAACAACAAGCCTAATGCTCAGTGATTACGTCTTTTGTATGGAAGTTACGACTTTTAACGTCCGAATTTTCGTTGCGTTACGATCACGTAAAGGCCGCTGATTTGGCTAAAACTTCGTCTCCTTCGAGACCGGGAACTTCTCTAGAGTCGTTTCATGAAATTGAGTACGGTGATCCTGCCACTTGAGGGTTGGTCCACTTCGAAAGAAAAATGGCGTCGCGCTGAGGAACTCGGATTCCACGCGGCTTATACCTACGACCATCTTTCGTGGCAACGACTAGAGAATCGCCCTTGGTTCGGTGCAATTCCCACACTAATTGCGGCCTCACTTGAAACTTTAAAGTTGAAGGTTGGAACTCTTGTCACGTCCCCCAACTTTCGTCACCCTGTTCCCTTGGCCAAAGATCTACTTTCACTTGACGATGTCTCGAACGGGCGACTCATCATTGGTATTGGCTCTGGCGGAACTGGAAATGACGCCACGGTTCTTGGTACCGAAACTTGGTCGAGGCGCGAAAGGACCGATCGTTACGAGGAGTTCGTGAGTCTGTTAGATGAACTACTGCGCCAACCAATCACGACGAAGCAAGGGGTCTTTTACAGTTCGTCGCTCGCGCGGATGTTGCCTGGCCCGGTGCAACAACCACGACCTCCGTTTTATATCGCTGCGACAGGCGCTCGTGGCTTTGAACTCGCGTCGCGATTCGCACAGGGATGGGTGACAACTGGCCAGACTCAAAATAAAGAACAGACATGCAACGAAATTGTTACCGAACAACTCGAGCGTCTTCGAAAAGCTTTCGAACATAAAGGGCGCGGAGTGAATGACATAGAAAAAGTTCTCTTAGACGGGCTCAACGACGAGAAGCCACTCGCGTCTCTTGACGCCTTCGTCGATTGGGCGGGTAGATATCGTGCGCTCGGCGTGACGGAGTTAGTCATCCACTGGCCCGAGCCTGATTCCATTTTTGACAACCGCATGAGTACCTTTGAGTCAATCGCGCTCGAGGGTCTTGGCCAACTGGGCGTTTAATTGTGGTTGACTCGGACGCTTTTCTCGTCGTAACCGCGGGGGTTGACTTCGCATCACAAGTCGTGCACACCGCCGCGTGTTGCATCACGTGGCAGACGGACATCGCGAAAGTCACGACAATCAATGAGGCATGTGACGATGACTATCTCCTCGAACTCTCTTCTCGCGTTGCAAAGTTTGGTATCGATGTACCGCTCGGCTGGCCGTCGCCTTTCGTTGACGCCGTCGCGATGCACGCGAACAATGGCTCGTGGCCGGCGCACTACGAGCATTCAACGAACGCGCGTGATTATCGACTGCGCCAGACCGATATGTACGTGGCAGATAGAAATCTTCCGCTGCCGCTTTCTGTCGCCGCCGACCGTATCGCAATTCCCACGATGCGAGCGGCGGCGCTCTTCTCAAAAATCAGGCCAAGAGTTTCGTTCGATGGAACGGGGCTCGTGTGTGAGGTGTATCCCGCAGCGGCGCTCGCTCGCTGGGGTTTTACACATCGCGGCTACAAGGGTGCGTCAAATCTCGATACGCGAACGACGCTTGTTAATGAGTTCGCACGCAGAACCTCGAGTTGGCTCCAGATTGATCAAGAGTTCCTTGATCGCTGCGTGAGCAACGACAATTTATTTGATGCACTTATTGCTGCGCTTGTAAGCCGCGCCGCGCTCGTCGGACTCGTTGAACCTATTCCTGTCGACTTGCGAGAAGCCGCACTTAAGGAAGGTTGGATAGTTATTCCACTAGAAGGATCACTTTCTCAACTAAGACTCAATTCGTTGACGACAC
>PKZI01000104.1 GCA_003133005.1 Acidimicrobiaceae bacterium
AAAGACGCGGAAGGTGTCAACGAAACCCGCTGCCAAGAGTGCTTCAAAGCCGGCACGTTCTTCAGTGGTGAAGCCCGCTTTGCCAACGTTCGGCTTAGGATTCGCGAGATCGTCGCTCGTGTGCGCGACGTTGAGATCACCGCATATCGCGACCGGTTTGGTGACGTTGAGTTCCTTCACGTACGAGAGAAACGCCGGGTCCCACTGCTTATGTCGAAGGGCGAGCCGACCGAGGTCACCTTTAGCGTTCGGTGTGTAGGCGGTGACGAGATAGAACTCCTCGAACTCGGCGGTGACCACGCGACCCTCGTCGTTGGGATTACCAAAGGGATCACTCGCGAACTTGTGCTTGGTTACGAGTTTCTTCGGTAATCCCGTCGTCACGGAGGNNTTGGTCGCCGAATGCCAGAACTGTTGGTAGCCGTCGAGATTGGCGTCCACCTCGTGCTGCTGCGCCTTGGTCTCCTGAAGACACAGAATGTCGGGCTGAAGCGAAGTGATGAAAGGGTCAAACAGACCTTTTCGCTGTACGGCGCGGATCCCGTTGACATTCCATGAAGCGAGGAGCATGCGTCATGGTACCAATCCGCAATCGCCGCCGGCGCCGTCGTGGCGAGGGCGGCGAGTAGCGTTACGGGCATGGCGGAATTCAATAACGAGAGCGTGCTCGCCATCGAGACGACGCTCAATCAGGTGGACCGTGCGCTCGAGCGTTTGCGCGTTGGTTCGTATCGAATGTGCCAAGTCTGCGGCGAGGAACTCGATCAGACTGCGCTCGTGAGGAATCCGCTACTCGCCAACTGTTCCGCGCACCCAGAGTCTCTCTAAGTTCGTTCGCGCAAGGAACCGCGTATGCGCTTAGCGCGCGTCGCGCGAGATTATTTCTTGGTCGCCCAGAAGATCTCNNATCTCGGCGATGTCGTCAATCTCTGCAAGGAGGCGATCGGCGACGACGACGTCGTTGGTCTTCTTCGCCTCGCCCGCGGACTTAGTCGCCATCCAGAACAAGTCGTGCAGGTTCGGGTATTCCTTGAGGTGCTCGACCTTGAAGTAGTCAGTCCAAAGGACCCACAGGTGATGCTTGACCAAGTCGGCACGCTCTTCTTTGATGAAGGTGGCGCGGACTTTGAAATCGGCGTCGCTTGAGGCGTTGTACTTCTCCATGCAAGCCTTCACCGACTGAGCCTCGATCTTGGCTTGAGCGGGGTCGTACACGCCGCAAGGCAAGTCACAGTGAGCGGAGACCAACAGAGGAGTGGTCGTCGAGTCGAGTACTGCATTAATGCGTGAAAGAAGCGTCATGGCTTCACCTTTCGATTGTGCGTCTCTGGATTGCAACGGTCGTGGTCTCGTCGAGACAATTTTTCCTATTGGCAGGTTAGCCAGCGCGCTCCGGTAGCGTTCACTTTTGTGCTTCTTCTGCTCGCTCTCTTGTTTCGCCGATTAGAAGTGGAAGGACCCTCGATGTTGCCCACATTCGTGCCCGGCGAGATCGTGACCGCCGTGCGTCGCTGGCGACCCGTTCGGGTGGGTGACGTGGTCGTGCTTCGTGATCCCAGCGAGCCGCAACGGTGGCTTGTGAAACGTTGTGTGGCGAAGTCCAAAGGTCGCCTCGACGTGCGAGGTGACAATGGCGCAGCGTCGACCGACTCGCGCGATTTCGGCCCAGTGAAAGCGCGCGAAGTGAGATGGATTGTTCTTGGACATCGTTCCCGGTAAAGCGGGATTTTTCGCCTTCGTTGCGGCAAGTGAGCCATATATATTGGCGCCTTTGGACCGTTAGGCTTTCGTCATGGCTCGTCTCTGTGTTCTCTCGTATCACACCTCGCCCCTCGCCCAACCGGGCACGGGCGACGGCGGGGGAATGAACGTCTACGTGCGAGAACTCTCGAGCGCACTTGCTCGACTCGGCCACGAAGTCGACGTCTATACCCGTCGTGACGACCCGGCGAAGCGCGACGTGGTGATTGTCGAGCCGGGCTTTCGCGTCCATCACGTAACCGCCGGGCCCGCCGCGCCCCTCGAGCGCGGCGAACTTGCCGATCACGTCGCCACCTTCACCGATGCGGTTGCGACGTCGTTTCGTCGCACCGGGTTACCCGACGCGATTCACGCCAACTACTGGCTGAGCGGTCTCGCGGGCCACCGACTGAAGCACGAACTGAATATTCCTCTCATCATGACGTTTCACACGCTCGAGCGCGTGAAGGCCGACACCTTCGAAGGCGAGTCAGAGGATCGCGCATTCCAAGAGGCCGCGATCTTCGCGTGTGCTGACGCGGTTCTCGCCAGTTGCGACGTGGAGGCGGATCAGTTCGTCAAGTTCTACAACGCTCAGCGAGATCGCGTCTACGTGGTGCCACTTGGGGTCGAGCACGCGTTCTTCGCCCCGGGCTATCGTCCTCAGGCGCGACGCGCGCTCGGTCTCGACACTGTCGAGACGATGCTGCTCTTCGTCGGACGACTCCAGACCTTAAAAGGTGTGGATCTCGCCCTCGAGACGTTGATCGAGTTGCGCCTTCGCGGGAACGACGCAATGCTTGCCATCATTGGTGGTCCATCGGGAATTCGCGGACGCGATACGCTCGCCCAGCTTCATCGGCGCGTAAGCGAAGCGGGCGTGATCGATCACGTCAAGTTCGTGGCACCGCAGGCGCACCAGTTGCTGTCGACGTGGATGCGCGCCGCTGACGTCACTTTGGTCCCGAGTCGCTCGGAAAGTTTTGGTCTCGTCGCCCTTGAATCCTCGGCCTGTGGTACACCCGTCGTCGCGAGTGAGGTGGGAGGACTGATCACGCTCATTGAGCCGGGCGTGAACGGCGTGCTCTTGTCTTCGCGCAGCCCCGCGGCATGGGCCGACGCCGTAGGGTTCGTGCTCGATCCCGAAACGACGACAACATTGTCGAACAACTCAGTACTCATGGCGCGTCGTTACACCTGGCGTGCCGCCGCGCAATCCCTCGCCCAATTGGTCGAACAGCGCGCGGCCCTGGGTCTTGTTTCCTGCTAGTGGTGCCAGCACCACTCTCGAACGATGGAGCGTCACTCGAGCTCGACGTAGTGGTTGCTGATTGGCAGCGACTTTGGCGTGAGAACGGCCTTGTCGGTGACGTCGAACACGCGCAACATGCCGATAGCAAGGGTCACTATCACTGGATGATTCGCTTGCGAGGCGAAGAGAAGGACGTGATCGCGCTCTGGCTCACGCTTCGCCAACGAACGGTGCACTTCGAAGTCCAGATCATGCCCGCGCCCGAAGAAAATTTTGAAACGCTTTATCGCTATCTTCTGGTAAAGAATGCCGACTTGCGCGATTTGCACGTCGCGATCGGTCCTGAAAGCGGTATTTACCTCGTCGCGCAAATCCCGGTGGGTGACGTGACCCTCGAGCGACTGGACGAGATTGTGGGCGCCACGGTGCACTACGTTGACGAGATTTTCCCCACCGCCATGTCTATGGGTCTAGGCGCGCTGTATCGACGGCGACGTCGAAATCCGACCCAGTAGCCTTGTGACATGGCTTTTGAACTCGTCGTCGTCGGCGGTGGACGGATGGGTTCCGCGCTCGTCAAAGGACTTCTTGCGGCGAAATGGTGCGCGCCCGCCGACATCGCAATCGTCGAAGCCGCAACCGAACAGCGTGACGCACTAGGAGCGCAATTCGCGGACGTCACTGTTCTGGCGGCACTCGAACTCGAACACGTCGGATCCGAGTCGGGCATCGTGCTCAGCGTGAAACCGGATCAGGCCGAAGGCGCACTTCGCTCGATTGCGGTCGCGGGAGCGTCAAGGGTGCTTTCGGTCGTGGCCGGACTGTCCACTCAGCGAATCGAGACTCATTTTCACCAACCCGTTGCGGTGATTCGGGCCATGCCCAATACGCCGGTGCTCGTGGGCAAGGGCGTGAGCGCCATCGCGGGCGGATCACAGGTGACCAAGGACGATCTCGAGTGGGCCGAGTCCATTCTTGGCGCGGTTGGAACCGTGGTACGGGTGACTGAACGCAACATTGATGCCGTCACGGGGTTGTCGGGATCCGGACCGGCGTACTTCTATCTTGTCGTCGAAGCGTTGATCGAGGCCGGCGTGCATCAAGGTCTCTCGCGTGACGTGTCGCGTATATTGGTACAGGGCACGTTCGAAGGCTCGGCGGCGCTGCTCGCAGCGTCGGGTGAGTCACCCGAGGAATTGCGCGCCCAGGTGACGTCGCCCGGTGGCACGACCGCCGCGGGACTGCGCATGCTTGAAGGTCGGGCCGTGCGCGCCGCGTTCCTCGAAGCCGTCTCAGCCGCGGCGGAACGAAGTCGGCAATTGGGCCGCTGAGCCGATTGAGTAGCGTTAGATCATGGCGACCCCCCGTCTACGCCCGCGAAAACTTTCTGAGCCGACGATCGCTCGCCTACCCGTCTACCAACGAATCGCTGAGAGCTGGATGCAGCGTGGCCAAAATCGAATCGACTCGCGCCAAATCGCCGAACTCGCCGGTGTCACCGCTACGACCGTGCGTCGCGACCTCGCGGGTTTGGGCACACTCGGCACGCGCGGCGCGGGCTACGAAGTAAGCGTGCTCAACGACCGGATCGGCGAGGCGCTGGGCCATGATCGCAAATATGACGTGGTCGTCGTGGGAATCGGCAACTTGGGACGCGCGCTCGTTAACTCGAGCAATTTTCTCATTCGTGGCGCGCAGTTAGCCGCGCTCTACGACGTCGACCCCGAGATCATCGGTACCGAAGTCGCCGGACACGTGGTGCGCTCGCTCACTGAGCCAATCGTCCCTGCGACGGTGGGGGTGATTTGCGTACCCCCCGCAGCGGCCCAAGAAGTGGCTGATTTGTTGGTAAAGGCCAATATCCATGGGCTGCTCAATTTTGCGCCCCAGGTGATCACGACCCCGCTCGGTACCGCGGTGCACTACGTTGATTTCTCCATTGAGCTGCAAATCCTCATGTATCACCTCAATAATGGGACTGGTCCACTCGGCGGGGGACTTTTGCACTCACTTGGTCTCGCCAATCCGCTTCGCGGCTCGTAACCTGACGTTTAACATCATTATCACCGTGGAGAACTTGTGGCACTGATATCGCTGGGCATTGATCACCAGAACGCGTCACTTGATTTGCTCGAGCGTGTGACGGTGCCCGAGCACGAGTGGAGCAAGATTCTCCGGACACTCATGAGCCAGCGAAATGTCCACGAAGCGGTCTTCGTGTCCACCTGCCTGCGCACCGAGGTCGTGGCGGTGATCGATCGCTTCCACGGCGCCATCGACGAGATTACCGAGACGCTCGCTGACGCCACCAATCTTGGGGCGGACGAATTCAAGGACAAGTTAACGGTCCACTTCGATCGCGGCGTCGCCACACACCTCTTCAGCGTGGCCTCGGGCTTAAAGTCCGTCGTCCCAGGGGAGTTCGAAATTCTCGGTCAACTTCGCCGCGCCCTCGAACTCGCGCAGGAAGAACACACCGCGGGCCCTGAATTGACCGAGATCTTTCACCGAGCCCTCGCAACTGGACGTCGTGTGCGTGCCGAAACCTCGATCGCGAGGGGTACGACCAGCTTCGCCCAAGCGGCGGTCGCCATGGCACTCGAAGAATTAGGTGATGAGGCAGGCGATGCTCGAGTCGTCGTTGTCGGCGCGGGACAACTCGCGACCGGCGTGGTCAAGAGCCTGTTGAGCACGTCCGCTCCCATAGTGAACCTGACCATCGTCAACCGCACCCACGAGCGCGCCATCGCGCTGGCGAATGATGCCAATGACGCACGCGTCGATGTCGCCGATTTTTCGACCCTGCACTCCCAGGTCCGGGGCGCCCGGCTCGCGATCGTCGCGGTCGAGACTCCTTCTCCGCTGCTTTCGCTCGTCGACCTTGACCGGTCGACGGCACCGCTCTTGATTGTCGACCTCGGTGTTCCTCGGGCAATCGCGAGCGACGTCGACGCACTCACTGGTGTGCGTCGCGTTGATATCAGCGATCTTCGTGAGCGTATCGAGAGGGTCCTCGACGAGCGACATGAGGCCGCGGACGCCGCAATCGAAATTGTCGTCGCCGACGTCGAGAAATACCTCGACGACCAGCGAGCGCGAGGAGCGGCCGCCATCGTGAGCGAGTTACGAGAATATTTTGATGAGATCGTGGCAACCGAACTCGCTCGGCGCGAAAACGAACTGGGTGAACTCAGTGAAGAACAGCGAGAGAGGATCCGCTCACTCGTGCGATCGGTGGTCGCAAAGATCGCCCATCGTCCCACGGTCCTGTTGAAAGAAGCGGCGGGGACCGATCAAGGAATTCGATTAAACGAAGCGACGCGCGCACTTTTTGATTTATGAGTGTGTTGCGTCTCGCAACCAGACGTTCGCCACTCGCACTACTCCAAGCCACCTTCGTACAGACCGCACTCGCCGTCACAGGGATCACGAGCGAACTGGTGCCCATTACGACGAGTGGTGACACTCGACTCGACGTCCCCCTCTCCGCGTTGGGCGGCCAAGGCGTCTTCGCCGTCGAGATCCAGCGCGCGGTGCAACGCGGCGACGCCGACGTGGCGGTGCATAGCGCGAAAGACCTGCCCAGCACCTCACCCGACGGCCTGATGCTCACGTGCGTGCCTCAGCGGCTTGATCCGAGCGACGTGCTCGTGGGTCGCTCGCTCGCGGGTCTAGGTCCGGGCGCGACGGTGGCGACGGGTTCGCCTCGGCGGCGCGCCTTGTTACTCGAGCGCCGACCCGACCTGCGTGTCGTTGAACTGCGCGGAAACATGGCGGCACGGCTTTCGAGTGCCGGAGCCAATGGCGTCGACGCCGTCGTTGCGGCTGCCGCTGCGCTCGTACGTCTCGGCGAGAGTGATCGCGTGGCCGAGCGACTAGACACCACGTGGTTCGTCCCCCAGGTCGGCCAAGGCGCCATTGCGCTCGAGGCGCGAATGGATGATCTCGACACCCTGCTCATGCTCGATGGAATCAACGATGAGGTCGCGTTCGCCTGCGTGGATGCTGAACGTGCATTTTTGCGCGAGCTCGGCGTTGGATGTTCGATTCCCGCGGGTGCGCACGCGACGCTCGGCGACGGCGCCTATTCCTTGAGCGGCGTCATGATTGGCGTCGACGGCACCAAGAGTGTGCGCGCCTCGATCGAGGGACCAAACACTCAGATGCTCGGCACGCAACTCGCAATCTTGTTGCGCGACGAGATGGGTGGGGCAGCGTTACCCGGCTGGGACAACGTGTCGTGAACATTGTGCTGACGCGCGAAAGAGGATTCAACGGAAGTCTTCGACCATTCACGCCGCCGTCGGCCATTGTGCACGAGGTACCACTGACGAAGACACTGTACCGAGCGCGAACCCAAGTACAGCAAGACCTCGAAGACTCGGGCCACTATCAGTCCTTCTGGTCACTCGTCGTCACGAGTCCGCGCAGCGCGGACTATCTCGAAACGGCGATTCACGCGTGTCAGCGCGACGTGTCGGTGTTTAGCGTGGGGCGTGCCACAACGCGCGCGATCGCGAGTCACGACATCGCCGTCGCGGGCGAAGCCGAGACAACAGCTGGCGAACTGGCCGCGCTCATCCGCCGTGGTCCCGTGTTGCAGTTAGGTGCTCGCGCAATGCGCGACGAACTTCCCCGTGCTCTCGAAGAGCGAGGCGTCATCGTGGTGCGCGTGGCGTGCTACGAGACTGTCCCCGCGGACCTCGCGAACGCGCAACAAGAATTGCTCGCGAGTGCTGATGTGGTCTTCATTGGCGCCCCTTCGACGTGGGGCGTCGCGCAAAGTTTCGTCGCTCGCGACGCGTGGGTCGTGGTGCCAGGTCCGACGACCGGGAACGTGGTTCGTCAAACGCACGACCGGGTCATCGAGGGCTGGGAACCAGCGCTCGTGGACGTCTTGCAATCGCTGGACCTCTAGCGTCGGCGAAGAGACCTTCGAGGCCGCACAATAGGCTGGGGTCGTGTTTCCTACCGAACGACCACGGCGATTACGGCGTACGCCCGCACTGCGGCGACTCGTCGCCGAGACCACGCTCAGTGCAAGTGATCTCGTGGCGCCCCTCTTCGTCGCCGAGGGACGCAGCGAGCCGACGCCGATCCTCTCACTGCCGGGTCACTTTCAGCACACGGTGGGCTCGCTCGTCGATGAGGTAAAGGCGCTCCAGCAGGCGGGAGTGAATGCAGTCATCCTCTTTGGGGTCCCCGAGACGAAGGACGATCGAGGTTCGGGCGCCTGGGATCCCAACGGTATCGCCCAAGTGGCACTCCGCGCCCTGCGTGACACCTTCGGTGACGAGATGGTGATTATGGCCGACCTCTGTTTGGACGAGTACACCAGTCACGGACACTGTGGCGTCTTGCGTGACGACGGTACGGTGGACAACGACGCCACGCTCGAGCTCTATGCCGCGACCGCGCTCGCCCAAGTCGACGCCGGTGCGGCGGTGGTGGCACCGAGCGGGATGATGGACGGTCAGGTGGGTGCCATACGAGAGGCGCTGGACGAAAGCGGACATCTGGACACGGTCATCATGGCGTACGCCGCGAAGTACGCGAGTGGGCTCTACGGTCCCTTTCGCGAAGCGGTCGGCGTGCAGATCCAAGGTGGTGGCGACCGTCGAAGTTACCAACAGGACTACGCCAACCGTCGCGAGGCCCTACGCGAGGCGCGCGCCGACGTGGAACAAGGAGCGGACATCGTCATGGTCAAACCTGCCATGACCTACCTCGACATCGTGTCAGATCTCGCGCGAGAGATAGACGTCCCACTGTGCGCGTATCACGTGAGCGGCGAGTACGCCATGATCAAAGCCGCTGGCCAGAACGGATGGATCGACGCGAGCGCGGTCGCACTCGAACAATTGACGGCGGTGCGTCGCGCGGGCGCGGACTTCGTTCTCACGTATTTCGCACGAGAGGTCGCTGAGGAGCTCGGCCGTTGAACGAAACGAACAGTTCGTGGTTCGAACGAGCGAAGCAGGTCATCCCCGGGGGCGTTGACTCGCCGGTGCGCTCGTTCAGGTCCGTTGGCGGCACCCCGTACACCGTGCGAAGTGGCAAGGGCGCCTACGTCACTGACGTGGAGGGCAACGCGTATCTTGACTTCGTCCAGTCCTACGGCGCGTCGCTGCTCGGTCACGCGCATCCCGCCGTGGTCGAGACCTTGCGCGAAGCGGTCGCACTCGGCACGACGTTCGGCGCACCGACGCCCGGTGAGGTATTGCTCGCTGAAGCAATGACGTCGCGGGTGAACGGACTCGAACAGGTACGACTCGTCAGTTCGGGTACCGAGGCGGTCATGAGTGCGGTTCGCTTGGCGCGAGGATTCACTGCGCGCGACAAGATCGTGAAGTTCGACGGCTGCTACCACGGGCACTCTGACGCGTTGCTCGTCGCGGGCGGCAGCGGCGTGGCGCAATTAGGTCTCCCGGATTCCGCGGGCGTGACCGCGGGCGCGGTAGCTGACACGATCGTCGCCCCCTACAACGAAGTACCGACGCTCGATGACCGTGTCGCCGCGGTGCTGGTCGAACCGGTCGCGGCGAACATGAACTTGGTTGCCCCCGCGAGCGGGTACCTCGCGGCGCTGCGCGCGGAGTGCGATCGCGTCGGTGCACTCTTGATCTTCGACGAGGTCATTACCGGGTTTCGTCTGAGCCTCGGCGGCGCGGAGGAGTACTTCGGGGTGACGCCCGACATCTGGTGTTTCGGAAAGGTAATTGGCGGCGGACTGCCGGTGGGAGCCTTTGGCGCCAGTCGAGGTCTGTTGTCCTCGCTCGCGCCCGAAGGTCCCGTCTATCAAGCGGGAACGTTGTCGGGCAATCCCTTAGCGACTGCGGCGGGCGCCGCGGTGCTCGATCTCGTAAGCGGCGAGGACCTCACTGATCTGGCCGATCGCGTCGAGCGTTTCGCGCTCGGACTTCGTGACGCGATTCGCTCCGCGGGCATCTACGCGCTGACTCCGACCGCGGGACCCTTGGTTGGCCTCTACCTCGCGCGCGAAGAGACGCCGGCGCCCTTGAACTTCGCCGAATCAAAGGAACTCTGCGGCAACGGACTTTACGGACCGTTCTTTCACGAGATGTTGCGCCAGGGCGTGGCGCTCGCTCCGGGCGCCTACGAGATTCTCTTCACCTCGCTCGCCCACAGCGAGGAGGACCTGGGACGAACCATTGAGTGCGCCGGGGAAGCGGCCCTGGTGTTGGCGGACTTATGAGCACGACCTTTCGCTCCCAAGGTTGGATCGTGCGACCGAGCTTCGTCCCCAACGGTCCCAGCGCACCAGTGACCCTGCTCGGTGACGAGCACGGTCTCACCCAGTTGGTGGGAGAACCACCCGTCGCGTGGCAGACGCCGTGGAGCGAACTTTCCAACGTCCACTTGGTACGGTTCGCTCGCGCAATGGCGCTGTTCGCGACCGCCGATGGCGTGCGATACAGCTGGCGTACGACGAACCGGGCGGACTTTGACGTGATCGCGGACGTCCTCGCCCAACACGGGGCGAGGGTCGTTCGTCGGCGTCGGCGCGCGGGCATCTACGCGGCGGTCCTCGTGGTCTTGTTGGCCTCGGTCGCCGGAGGGATTGGCGCCTACTTCTCCAAGGGTTCGACCAGCACGAACATCATCAACGAGACCAAGGCGGTCAACCTCAGTGTGCGCGACCTGCCCAGCGGGTGGGGGCCATCGTCTGAGTCGCTGTTGAGCAATCTCTTTTCGACCCCGAACAAGGTGATTACGTCGACCACGGTCACCACGACGCCTCCCGCCACGACGTCGACGTGGTCGCGGATCTCCGCCCTCTTTCAGAGTTGTATTGGTGTGTCAGCCGCAAAGGACCGAATGTACGGAGCCGCGGGACAACAGCCCGACTATCAGGTCTCGTCACCCGTTTTTAGTGCGAGTACGAACGGCGGCGAGGAGGTCGCCTCGGCCGCGCAGTACTACCGCACGACGACGATGGTAAGGAAGGACACCGCCGAAATGACCAAGGCCAAATTCGGTGCGTGCTTTGCCCAGACGAACGCGGCGTTGCTCGAATCGGTCTACTCGAAGAACTTCACGCACGTTCCGGTCGGTTCTAATTGGCGGCCCGTCACCTTCGAGCCGGGATTTTCTCGTGGTGGTGTGGAGAAGTTGAACGTGCCGGGCGTCACTGGTTCGCTCTATCTCGTGTTCGTGCAAATCACGGGTGGGCACTACGAAGTAACGCTCGGTGCACTCTTGTCCCAGTGGCCGAAGGACAAACCTTTTATGGCGACGTTGGTCAGCACGCTATTGGCGCGCATGACCTCGAGCACTGCGACCGCCGCTTAAGACGGGTGACGTGACCTCGCGTCGCTGATGGCGCGACGCGAACGACTTGCTCAGGAGCACGAACATCAGACTGCTGAGCGCGATGTAACCAATCCACACGACTGCTTGGGCAACTGTGGGGTGGTCCGCGTAGCCAAGCAGTGAATGCAGGATGTCGCCGAGGCTCGAGGACTCGGCGATGAAGCCGCTCGAATTCCACATCACGTGAGAGCCAACCGTGATCCACCCGAGCTGTTGAAGGTTCTCCACGGCGTCCGCGAGCAGACCCGCGGCAAAGAACATGAGGATCAAACCGAGGATGCGAAAGAAGCGACCGAGGTTGAGTTTCGTGCCCATCTTGTACATCGCGTAGGCGAGCGCCAAGGCCGTGGCAAGGCCCAGCACCGCGCCCACGAGCAGGAGGTCGCCGTGCACGGGGGTCGCGGCCTGGCGCGAACTCGCAAAGACGATGGCGAGAGTAAAGACCATGGTTTCAAGGCCCTCGCGACCCACGGCCTGGAACGAGAGAACGCCGAGCCCCCACCGGCTCCCTTTGGACAGAGCGACGTCACTGCGCGCCTGGAGTTCCTTCGCCATGTGGCGCGCGTGCTTGTGCATCCAGTACGTCATGCCGGTAAGAAC
>PKZI01000237.1 GCA_003133005.1 Acidimicrobiaceae bacterium
CGGCGGGAATCAACGGATTTCGATACTCGAGGAATCGTTGTGTGAACGAAGTTGGATTATCTACCTCGACCATTCCCCCAATAACCGTGGCGTCGGGATGATCCCTCCATGCAGAAAACAACTGCTCTGTCCAATTAATGGGTGGCGTACCGTCATCGTCGCAGAACGCAACGATGCTTGACGGTGCATTCGACAG
The DNA here is from genome assembly GCA_003133005.1 of Acidimicrobiaceae bacterium. Lineage (GTDB taxonomy): Bacteria > Actinomycetota > Acidimicrobiia > Acidimicrobiales > RAAP-2 > RAAP-2. The sequence continues at coordinate 197 of PKZI01000237.1, forward strand.
GCCAGTGTTTCGGGCTACCGAAATTCCCCTGTTTTGCTCGTGACGTAGGACTGGGAAACCAAACTCTCGAGCTACGTCGCTCGTTCCGTCTGTCGAACCATCGTCGACGACGAGTACGTCAACCTTTACTCGCTGGCGGGCAAGCGCTTCTAGACACGGCGCCAATCTTGCTGCCCCGTTGTAGGAGCAGACGACCACGCTGAGAAGTGGACGTTCAGTCACAGAGGACTTTCTGTAATGTGGTCGCGAAGTGTACGAGCATCTCTACCTTGAGCGCTGCGTTCACGCCACGTCGACGAAACGTTCCTGTAACGAATCTTCGCCCGGCACGCGTGCGCTGCGCGCCCCAACGCTCGAGCGCCCGATGTTAAGACGAGCCGGCTGAACACGCCATCATTGTGCAACTGAACTTCCCGACGAGGCAACTGCTTCGGTGCCCGGATCATCTGAACTTGCGGGCAAGCGGCGATCGTTCCCCTCATGTTCACGCTCCCAGAACTGGCACCGTGACAAACACGTTGGTACCGTTAAGTTCGATACGGAGCGTCCCATCCTTTGCGCCACTTGAAGGAACGTAAATTGTCGCGGTTCGACCATTGCTGACGGTCTCCACGCCAATGCTAAGCAACGCACCGTCTTCCAGCGCACTCCAGTGGTACCTTTTGTCAGATCCAGTGTGATTCGTCAACCTCACGGCAACTGGTTCACCTGCAAGGACGCCGTTTACGGCGTCTGATGGCGCTCGCAGAGCGAGAGCGCTATATCGAGCAGGGGAAAAACTTCCGTTCGTCAGTCGTAAGAGACCCGTAGATAGTGGCGTAAACGCAAATAACAGGGCCACAGCAGCAAGAATCAGAATGAACCTGTTGGAGCCACGACGGTCCATCGAAGGCTACTTGAGACTGATGAGCTGCTGAGTTTGCGCGCGCCCATACCGGGGCGCCGCGAACGCCGCATACCGTCGCGCTGAAGTGAATTGCGATGTTCGTGGCCGACCAACGAGTACGTCGCGCTGGCACGAAGGCGACGGCAAAACCTGCTCACCCTCGTCCATGCCGCTACCGGCTCGAGAGTATCCGAAGGACTGCGAACGCAGCGTCTGGCGGCTCATACTCCACTCAAGCGTAGTTCCGAAAGTGTTCCATTTCGGCGTCAAGGCTTCGATGTCGGTAATCGGCGTCACGCATCTGTCCGAAACTTGGTTAATTCTTGCGCAATCCACGTGGAATCCACCAGCATTGAAGCGCACGACGTTGAACTCTGTAATTTCGCTCCTGAGCGAAGACCAATAGCTTTTACTCTCCCCCGACGCTCTCGCCTTCTCCGGTGGCGTTGGGTAGTTCCGTAGTCCGCTGATCTTTATTTGGAATCGCGTTGTGCAACGGCGTCACGAACACGAGGGAGCAAGCGGTCGCCAAAGTCGATAGCGTCAAGCAAGGGATCGAACCCCTTCAGTAGGAGCGTGGTAATTCCCAACTTNNGGCGAAGAAGGGCGTCCGCTACCTGATCGGGCGTGCCCACCAGCGCCGTTGAATTGCCAGCGGCTCCAGTGAGGTTTGCAACCTTCATGAAAAGGCGCTCATCAAAGACGTCTTGGCTCGCCGACATTTCAATCAGTCGCTTTCGTCCAACTGACGTCGTTCCCGTGTCATCGCGATTTACGGCAATGGTGGCATTCTTGCTTCCACCTAGTCCGATGTACGACTCCTTGTTGCTGGCCATTCTTTCTTTAGCGAGTTCGATTCGATCGGCCGTCGTATCGGCGATCCACTCTGCCTTTTGCCACGCCTCGTCCTCCGAGTCGCCCAAAATTGGACGAAGTGAAATGCTGTACCTAAGTCTTCGACCAACAGCTTCCGACGCACCCGCTATCACTTCCATCCGCGCAGCAACGGCGTCGCGGGGCTCTCCCCAAAATGCGTAGACATCGGCCTGCGCCGCTCCTACTTCGATAGCGGGCGGCGAAGCGCCGGCGAAATAGAACGGTATCCCTCCCGGCGTGACAGGCTTCACCGAACTGAATGCTCCCTCGTATCTATAGAACTCACCTTCGTAATCAAACGGCGCGTCCTCAGACCAGATTCGGCGCACAATGGACATTGTCTCGCCCGTGCGTCGGTAGCGGGCGTCGTGCGGAACGAAGTCACCCTCACGGCGCTGATCTGCTTCATCACCGCCCGTTATGAAGTGAATGCCGATGCGCCCGCCCCCACTGAGGTGGTCCAACGTCGCAGCCATTCGAGCTAACAAGACCGGCTGCACAAACCCTGGTCGATGCGCCACCATGACCTTCAACCGCTTCGTCACGTATAACACGGTCGATGCGACGGCCCACCCTTCAGGTCCTACCGCGCCGTAGCCAACTAGAACTCGATCAAATCCACCATCGTCGTGTGCGCGTGAGATGTCCTCCAGGTAACCGGGTTCAATGACGGGTCCATCTATCCAATCAACCACCGGTCCGTCGACGAGGGGTCCCTTTATCTCGGACGCGTCCTTCGTGCCCACCATTCCGATGATCTCTACTGGCATGTTCCTCGCGATCTCTTCCCTCATCGCTGACACAACGTGATTGTTCGCTCGCGCTCACCGCATTTGTCACTGGGGCGGCCTTCACGCAGAACGCTAACATCCTGTTGGTGGTCAGCCGAACGGTCAAATTGCAGTCCGGCAGGAAGCGACCGCTTGTTGTCGTTGGCTACGGGCCGCGGTGTATCCCGGTCATGGAGATTACCGCTTCCGCTGCAGGACTTTGCGATTTGGTCTGGCTGGTCGACGCGTCGTTACCTGAAATGCACCAGATGCTGGAACTTCTCGATCGGTTCGGTCCAGTCGTCGACATTGGCGGGCTCGACATCGACGCAATTTTGAAGGACCTCTCTTCACCGTATCGTCCAGACGGAATGGTCACGTATCTTGACGCAAACATGCCGACCTTTGCGGCCGTCGCAGAGGCCTTTGGTCTCCCGTTTCACTCCGTCCGCACCGCTATTGCGTTGACGGACAAGTTCGAGCAGCGACGGCAGCTTCGAGAAGCCGGGATTGAGACGCCCACGTGCGTTCTGATAGAACCTCAGAGCACCGCCAACGATCTTGAATTACTTGACTCCAGTTTTTGCTGGCCAGCAGTGCTGAAACCACGCTCGGCGCAGGGAAGTAGGTACACCTTTTTCGTCAAAGATGAACCACACCTCGAGGGGTTTCTGAGTGCACTCGGCCCGAGTCGGCCAGACATGGTTTTGGAGAGTTACCTCGACGACGATAAGTCACGGTCGGGTGACACTTATGCGCCCTATGTCTCAGTCGAGAGCGTCGTCGCCCACGGCGTCGTCAGTCATCTCGCCCTCACCGGTCGTTTCCCGCTTGCCGAGAACTTTCGTGAAACCGGATTTTTCATCCCAGCCGCGCTAAATGAAGGCGACACGGCGTCCGTGCTCGACCTCACGTCTTCGGCGATTCACGCCTTGGGCGTGACCACCGGCTGTCTCCACACCGAGATCAAATTCACCTCTGACGGTCCCCGAGTGATTGAGGTAAATGGACGTGTGGGCGGTGGTGTTCCGGAGATGCTTCAACGCGCCTCTGGCTTACCACTCATAGAAATGACTCTGAAACTCGCGCTCAATGCGGAGATTCACTTCGACCGACCTGTCTCGACTAATCGAATTGGTTATAGGTTCTTTCTACAGCCGCCCGCTTTCTCGGCCACCGTTGCCGATATTAATGGCATCGACGCACTGAGCGATTACCCCGGCGTTGACACGATAACGGTGCACCAGCGGCCCGGAGCCGACCTTGACTGGAAGGACGGTTCGCGCAATCACATTATGGCCGTCGTCGGATCCGCAGTCGATTACGACGAGTTGCAGTTCGTCAATCGACTGCTCAACGAAGAGGTAACCGTCACGTATGCCAACGTGAACCGCTCCTAGTGGTCGTACGACTCAAGAAGACGACGTCCCCCACATCGTCGCTTTCCCGCGAAGGGGAGATGGCGCCGGCGCGATGGACGTGTTCGTTGGTAAACAACATGCCCGACGCCGCGTTTTCGCAAACCGAACGTCAGTACCTTGGTTTGCTCGACGCTGGCTCCGGAGAGGACGTTGTCGACGTTGTCCGACACAGCATGATCGGTGTGCCACGTGGCGCAGAAATCGCGGCAAAGATTGCAGCTGAATACTCGCCGATGGATCAAATTAGAACACGTCCCCCGAACCTGCTCATTGTTACCGGCTCCAATCCCATTGAAACGAGAATCGAAGACGAGCCCTATTGGGGCGAAATGGTGAATTTACTCGTCGACGCCAAGAAGAGTGTCCAATCAATGCTCCTCTCATGTCTGGCGGCTCACGCGGCGCTCACAATATTCGACAACCTCAAGCGCGAACACCTCGCAATTAAACAAACCGGGGTTTTCACTCAGGACGTGCACCACAATCATCGCCTTACTGACGGCATTGATGACGTGATCCGTTTACCGCACTCTCGAATGAACACCGTGCCGACGGCGTTGTTGGGTGACACTGGTTATCAAATTCTCATCGAGTCAGACGACGTTGGCTGGGGCGTGGCGAGCAAGCACACCGAGAACGCTGACATTGTTCTAATTCAGGGCCACCCCGAGTACGACCCGTCGAGCTTGTTACGCGAGTACCGGAGAGACGCCGGACGATATCTTCGTCACGAACGTGACGAAATGCCCGTTCTGCCTTTTCAATGTGTCGCGCCAGATGATTGGGCCGAACTTGAGTCCATGCACACGTTGATATCCACGGATCGAAATAGCTCGACGGTGTTCGACGCCTATCCGTTCGATGAGGTCGGCGATCGGGCACCGTGGCTTTGGCGGCGAATGGCGGAGCAGTTGTACAAGAACTGGTTCACGGGTCTAGCTTCCACCAGCACCTGAAATCAAGCCTGGGGCACTTCATGACCCGACGGACCCGTTTGTATGCTTTCTTTCTAAGCGGCTTCGCCAAGAGGGATGACATCGATGCACGACGAAACAATTGCTATCCACGGGGGGTATCAAGCTGCCGGCACCCGCGCCGTCGCGGTGCCCATCTATCAGACCGTCGCGCACGACTTCATCGATGCTGAGCACGCGAATGCGATCATGGATTTGGAGATAGCTGGATTCCATTACAATCGCATCAATAACCCGACCAATGACGTACTCGAGAAACGTCTGGCGGCGCTCGAAGGGGGAAGTGCGGCCCTGGTGGTTGCGTCAGGCATGGCGGCCGTGAGTTATTCGATTCTTACGGTCGCCCCACCGGGTTCAAACTTCGTTGTCGCGCCGCAACTCTACGGTGCCACGTATACGTATTTTGCGCACGTGCTGCCCTCATTGGGAATCACAGCGAGGTTCGCCCTCGATGACCGTGCCGAATCAATCGCTCCGTTAATCGATGAACGCACGTCATGTGTTTTCGTTGAATCGATTGGAAATCCAGCGGGGAATGTCGTGGACATCGAAGCAGTTGCCGAAGTCGCCCACCGCGGGGGCGTGCCGCTGATTGTTGATAATACGGTCGCGACGCCAATGCTATTAAAACCTCTCCACCACGGCGCCGACGTCGTAGTTCACTCCATGACGAAATTCATTGGCGGTCACGGTACGACGCTCGGTGGAGCGATCGTTGATGGCGGAACGTTTCCCTGGGCTGAACACGCATCTAGATTTCCCAATTTCAACGAGCCCGAAGTCGCGTTTCACGGTGTTGCATTTGCCCGCGATTTTCCCGAACGACCATTCGTGGTGCGGGCACGTTCGATCCAGCTGCGTAACACCGGTGCAACGCTTTCACCCTTTAGCAGTTTTCAGTTTCTACTCGGTCTCGAAACGCTGGCACTCCGCCTCGAGCGCCATGAGGCTAACGCCCGTGCCGTCGCCGCATACCTCGCAGCCGACCCACGCGTTGAGTGGGTGAGTTTCGTAGGCTTTCCAGATCATCCGTACTACGATCTCGCCCAGCGGTACCTTCGTGGCCACGTTCCGTCAATCATCACGTTCGGTGTCAGAGGCGGTTACGACGCCGGGCTCGCCTTCTTTGACGCTCTCGATCTCTTCAAACGTCTTCTAAATCTCGGTGATGCGAAGTCCCTCGTGATACACCCAGCTTCGACAACTCACCGACAGCTCAGTAGCGAGGAATTGACCGCCGCTGGAATATCACCCGAAATGATTCGTCTTTCTATTGGGCTCGAGCACGTCGATGACTTAATTGCCGATTTGGACCAAGCTCTTTCAGTAGCGACCGGTTAACTCAAAAGATCCATCGTCGCTCATCCGATGATCGCTTCGACACACTGCTGCGCGTCAAGAACCGCCCGCAAACGGCTGCGCGGTGAGGGTAGGTAGTGGGTGAAGTAGCGGACGCCTTCGGTAAGTACGCCGAGCAGCGTGAGGGTGTATTGAACGCGACCCTCGGCGTCGTAGGGATGGAAGGATTCGTTGATAGCAACACTTCCAACTGCAGTATCGCCGTAACTGAACTGGGTTAGTCGTCCTTTCGCGTAGAGGCGACTCAAGAGCGGCGATGACGATCGAGCGAGTGACGGCAGGTCCAAGTGTCCTCGCACGATGCCGTTCACCGTGATACTTACCGGCGTGGCGAGCTGCGTTGAACTGATTACCGTGCGGCCTTCGCCATCAACCTCAACGTTGGGCTGCGGCCCGAAAGGGAGGTGCACGATGCCGGCGTCGATGAGTGCGAGTAGTTGCTGAGACCTAAGGGGAGGTGGACCTGCTTCAAGCCGGTTGATGCGCCCCCTCACGTTTGTCTGGAAGTCGATGTAGGACTCCAGCGAAAGGCCGCCGAACTCGATGACGTCACGAAGTTGGTCGCGAAGAAGCCTGGTTACCTCCTGGGCAGCCTTAACGGGACTACCACCTGGTGCAAGAGCTTGGTCCAGATCGGTTTCGACCATCTCATACACGTGTCGCTCATAGTCCTCACTCGAGCGAAAACTCGCGACGGCGTCTGCGAAAAGTGAGTTCGCGGGCTCGAATCTCCCGTACCGCGGTTCGAGGCGATCGAGCGTTCGCTCGAACTGTCCTTGCGTCCATCCCGATAGGAGTTGCTCACGAACAAGAGTCGCTTCATCCGGCCCCCGCTGTTGATACGCGGCGTGGGCGAAGTATCGGCTTTGCATCTCGGCGTATAGCAATGGAAGCACATCGTTTCGAAAGTCAACTCGACGACGTAACGGTGATCCCACCGGGTTCGTCATCTCCTTGAATGCTGCGGGCGTGCAGATGAGTGGCTGATAGTCGCCATAGGGGTCTACCCCGTGCGCCGATTTGGCAGAATACGGAACACCCGAGCGGGAATAGAGGAAGATGTTCGGCTCGCGACCGCTCGCCACGTAGTGCTTGCGTTGTCCGTCGTCTTCGTAACTGCCCCCGCGGCCAACCGTCAGTGCAGTAAGTAGGTCGAAACCCACCAGACCCATCCCGGCGATAGCCACCGGCTCACCTGGCAGAAATACCTTCTCAAAGTATTCGACGGGGTAAGGGCGTAGGAAGTGAACGCCCACACCTTCCCCTTGACGTTCAGCGTTCCACGTATGTCCCGACGTCAGAACGACGTGCTCGACACTCACCCGTGTGCCGGTGCTCAGAGTCACCGTCTCGCGACCTCCAATTTCGGGCGAAATGTCGACTGCCGCGGCCGCGTGGCGGACTATTTCCAAATTGGGCGGCGCGTCCTCGATGAGCGTCGCGTAAAACCACGCAAGATACTCACCCATCAGGCGGCGTGGAAGATAGTCCGTTGGCAGAATCTCGGTGCCCCCCTGACCTATAGCGCACCGCCAACCTAACCACCGATAACCCGTAGCGATGGCCCACTCGTAAAGTCCCACGGCGTAGGGCGGTTTCTCGTCGTCGGCTGATGCGTAGAGGGAGAGTTGACCGCAGGGATTATTGAGGACCAAATAGTCCGGTTGCTCCTTCGAGTAAACACCACCCCCAAGTTGCCC
>PKZI01000186.1 GCA_003133005.1 Acidimicrobiaceae bacterium
AAGAAGTAGCGGTGGACGTTCTGCATGATGAGAGGAAAGCGCGTCTCGCCGGTGTAGGTGGTGTGCGCATCCGCGACCGCACATGACGGCGGCGACCACCAGAAGGCACGGTAGTAACTGCGACGGTAGTAGTAACACGTGAGACGAAAGCCCAACGGGAATATCAAGATCAAGAGTGCGGGCGACAGTGACCAACCGTTGAACGCGAAGCCGGCTTTGGATCCAGTCACGCAGTCGCTCGCGATGCAGGGTGAGTAGAAGGGACTGATGAGGTCGCGGTGCACATTGGCTCCGACGTAGTAGTACCTGTTTTGGAACGCGGCCCACGTCGAGTAGATAACGAACGCAGTGAGGATCGACATGGTGACGACTGGTTGGATCCACCAGCGGTCCTCGCGTAACGTCGATACCTCGGGACCTCCGCGCCTGCCGCCGAGGACTACCTTCGTCGTGCTCTCCATGACCGCCACTGCCACTCCTTCACGAACGCGAAGCGAAGAATTTCGCCTGTTTCCACAACGTTTCCCATATTAGGCATTTGGCCAAAGCGACCCTGTGGACTGCACAATCGCCCTCCTCGGCGAGAGTCCTTTCATTGCGCGGAGATGGTACCTATCTCTATTTTTGAAACGCTCGAAACTGAACAGGTTCTTCTCGAACGATGAGGTCTCGTCGTAGCGCTCTGAACATCGTGTCGCGTAGGACCAAGTCGTGACGGGCAGTCGCTTGCGTTTCTGGCGCGGCAAGAAAAGCGTGCGCACGCGCCGGCGCAGTTGGTGCGTGCCAGTGTGCCGTGATGCTCGAAGTGTGTGTGGTTCATTGCAGAAAAAGGGCGAATATTTTCCTTGAATTTCGAAACAACATGGCATAAAGTGGAAGATATCATCCACTTATGGATGCGATGGAAAAGGAGGTTTCACTATGGAACGCAATACGCAGGAAGTTGTCCGCCGTTTTTGGGAGAGCTACAACGATCAGGATCTCGACAAGTCCTGGGAGACGTACATCGCACCCAGTTTGGTGAATCACGCGTTCGGTGGCGCGTACGACCGCGACGCGTGGCTCGGCGTGGAGAAAGGTTTTCTCGACGCCTTTGATGACTTTCACGCGGAGATTGTCAAGCAGGTGAGCGAGGACGACGCGGCCGCAACGTACGTTACCTTCTCGGGAACCCAAGTGAAGGATTTTTACGGCGTGCCGAGCGTTGGTAACAAGGGGACGCTTCGTGCGATGTTCATCGATCGCGTCCAAGATGGCAAGATCGTCGAGCACTGGGCCCAAGCGGACGTCAGCGGATTCTTGGAAGAACTGGCGGGCAACACGACACCATTCGCTCTTTGAACGTCGCGCATAGGCGCACCTCAATGAGTTGACGCCCAAGTGTCGAGGGCGATCTCTCCGAAACTCGTGCGTTGGTGTCTACGCGACGGCGTCCGACTCGTTCGTGCGAAAGGTGGAGCGTCGTTCTACTTCGAAGAACTTGCGTGCCACAAATCCAAAGCGTGTTCGCTCGTAATAGGTGAGTCCACTGAGAGGGGGAGAGTATGCGTGCACGCTCACTGCTGGCTCGCCCGTCTCGTGCACGAGGTCGTGCACGTAATCAGTGCCGAAGGATCCGAATCCTCCGGGCGTGAAGATGGACTCGCGCACGCCCACGCCGTCCTTGGTGCGGTGACTTTCGCGCAGAGAACCTCGCGTGACGCGCATGGCACCAGACGATCCGCCGTGATCGTGCCAATCAGAAGATTGTTGCGTGTGCCACGCGAGAAGTTTGACCTCGAAACTCGCCGTGCGATACAGCAAGAGCCACCATTGGTTCTCATGGTCGTCAACCACGAGGTCCTCCCAAAGATCGGGACGCGCGCAGATGGCGTTCACCACGAGTTCGAGCTGTTCGGGACTGAGTCGAGCGTCGGGCAGTCCTAGGCCCTCGAGCACGAGGCGAATCTCCTCTGCTCGGTCCTTGGGCGCTTCGCTCACTCGATCGATGTAGTTAAGTGACACGGCCACTCCTTATTTGTTAAAATCTACTATTTCAATAGATTAAGTAGTAATAAGGCGTGACGCAAGTCATTCGACACATTCTCAGGAATCTCCGAAGTTAGGCGATCGAGGGTCGTTGACGAGCCCGAAGACCCGCCATCGATGGTTCCTTCGTTAGTGTTTTCCGCCGCGGCGACCCTCGGCGGTACCGCCAAAGAGGGCCCACGCGACGAGGAACAGCCCGGGGATCAGGAACCAGATGCCAAACACCAGTGCCAGAACGACGAAGAACGCCCCCATGCCCAGCGTGAACGGCCAGATCGACGTGCCGGGGAAGGTCGCAATGAATCCCGCGCCCTGGGCCTGGGTGGCGTTGGGGTCGTCCTCCGCGCGAGGCTTCATGTGTCGACTCCACCACCAGTAGTAGCTGCCGGGGATGAAGCACAGCAACATGCCACAGAACATCATGACGCCGCCCGCATCCTCGAGGCTCCAGTTCCAGTAGACCGCGCACATCAAACCAAAGAACGTGCCGAGTCCGAGGAGGAGCTTCGCTTCGGTCTTCACGAGATTGGTTCTTTCTCGAGCGGAACTTCGTGATCAGTGCCGTGTTCGATAGAACGATGCTCGGGGTGGTTGTAGTCCCACGTCGGCCGCTCGGAACGGATGGGGGGCAGCCGGTAGAAGTTGTGATGCGGAGGGGGTGACGTCGTGAACCACTCGAGCGTCTGTGCGTCCCATGGGTTGTCGCCCGCGGGGTACTTCTTCCAACTCACCGCGACGTTCACGACGAATAGGACCGTCGAGATCCCGATGAGAATCGCGCCGAACGTGCTCCAGTCGTTGAGCCACTTCCACTGTGGGTCGTGCGGGTAGACCGCGACGCGTCGCGGCATGCCGTCGAGCCCGAGCGCGTACTGGGGGAACGTGAAGACCTGGGTGCCGATGAAGAGGAACCAGAATTGGAGTTTGCCAATTCGTTCGTTCAGCAGGTATCCCGTGATCTTGGGACCCCAGTAGTAGAGACCACCCATTGCCGCGAGCACCAAGGCCATCACAACCGAATGGAAGTGCGCGACGACGAAGTAGGTGTCGTGGGTAAAGAAGTCCAGTGGCGGACTCGCGAGGTAGATACCGGTCAGGCCACCAATGAGGAAAGTGACGACGAAGCCTATGGCCATCAGCATCGCCGTCGAGAACCATATCTCGCCACGCCACATTGTTCCTATCCAGTTGAATATCTTGATTCCCGTCGGCACCGCGATCAAGAGACTCATGATCGAGAAGAACGGCAAGAGCACGACGCCGGTGGTGAACATGTGGTGCGCCCACACGCCGAGTGAGAGTGCCGCAATCGTCAACGTCGCGAAGACCATGCCCTTGTAGCCAAAGACGGGCTTACGCGAGAAGACTGCGAGGATCTCGGTGGCCATGCCGAAGAACGGCAGGGCCAGAATATAGACCTCCGGATGGCCCCAGAACCAGAAAATATGCTGCCAAAGCACCGGGACCCCACCTCCTTGGACCGAGAAGATATGGGTGCCGAAGTGCCGGTCGCAGTAGAGCATGATAAGCCCGGCCGTGAGTACCGGGAAGGCCAAGAGGATCAGGATCGCGGTCACGAGCATGTTCCAGGTGAAGATCGGCATGCGAAACATCGTCATGCCCGGCGCGCGCAAATAGAAAATCGTCGCGCAGAGGTTGACGCCGGTGAAGATGGCGGAGAATCCAGTGAGCAGCAGCCCGCCGATCCACAGGTCCGCTCCAGTGCCGGGGGTGTTCACGGAGTTCGACAACGGCGCGTAGGCGACCCAACCGAAGTTGGCGGCGCCCCCGGCGGTGAAGAAGCCCGACAACATGGTGATGGCGCCGGTGAGATACAGCCAATAGGACAACGCGTTGAGGCGCGGGTAGGCCATGTCGGGCGCACCGATTTGGATCGGCACCATGATGTTCGCGAGCGCACCGAAGGCGAAAGGGCCGGCGAAGAGGTAGATCATGACCGAGCCGTGCATCGTGAAGAGTTCGTTGTACTGGGCGAGCGACACCAGTGAGCCGTTCGGCGTCGCGAGTTGCGCGCGAATGATCTCGGCGAAGATCCCACCGATGATGAGCATGATGACCGACGTGACCGTATATGAGAGACCAATGATTTTGTGGTCCGTCGTTGTTAGCCACTTGAGGATGCCTGTAGGACCGTGGTGCTCTTCGTGGTCGTGACCGTGGACCTCCTCGTGCACCGGTGGCAATTGGACAGGTGGATCGAGTAGGTCAGTCATCTCTATCTCCCGAACTTGGTAGTGGAGCCCTTGGCGGGCACGACGGCAGAAGTCTGTTCGTAGGTGGTCTTCGCGGCGGCCTTCGCGGCCGCTTCGTCAGCGGGATTGTTGAACGTCGCGATCCACGCGGCGTACTGGCTTTGTGTGACGACCTTCACGCGAAACCACATCAGTGCGTGATAGAGCCCGCACAACTGCGTGCACTGGCCGAAGTACGTGCCGGTGTCCTCGGCGTAGAACGTGAATTCATTACGTACGCCAGGCAACGCGTAGCGCGAGAAGTTAAAGGCTTTGACGTAGAAGCCGTGAATGACATCAGAGGACGTGAGATTGAAGTGCACGTTCTCGCCGACCGGCATGACCATCTCGGGCTGTTGGGTCGTTTGGCCGTAGACGAAGGCGTTGGTACCGGGATAGGTGAACTTCCAACCCCACTGGAATGCGTTTACGTTGATCGTGACCTTGGTCGGCGGATTGGACGTCTCTTTGTTCTCGACCACCAACGTGGCGGCGAACAACCCGAAGACGATCAAGATCGGCACAATCGTGTACGTCAACTCGAGGGGGATGTGGTACTGACTCTGCTTGGGGATGTTGTCACCCTTGCG
>PKZI01000198.1 GCA_003133005.1 Acidimicrobiaceae bacterium
GGTAGAGCTCGCCGTCAGGAGCCCGGGCGGCCGCGGGGGTCAAAATCCCCTCATCCTCGTGCGGGTTGTCGACGTCCGCTTCTATCAACAGCGGCAGCGGTACTAGTGCGAAAGGCTCCAAGACGTCCTCGTCAAATTCTCAAAATGCGGGGCGTGTATCTCGCGCCATTTTCGACGGGGCATTATCAAATCGACCACGAGAAAAGACGCGTGTCGACGCGATTCATCGCGCAAGATTGTGCCCCACATCCGTGCCACACTAACCTTTTTTTCGCGCACTACCCGTTCATCGAACGTGAAGAACGTGTTTCAACCCTCAGCTTTCGTTTGCCCGAACCGCGTTTTCACGTCCACCTCGCGCCCGAACGGCCCCAAAACGCCCTCGCCCCCTTTAGTGGCGTTTCCTCGAATTCCATCGGACAATCGAATTCGGTGCGCATTTCTAATCGCGTCCAGATATGTTGGAGAAATACGTATCGCCTTTGTCTCCACGGCACCACCCCGACGGTGTGGGATAGCCACGTTCAGCGCGGATTTACTCGAAGCCATCCGTGGGGTCGACCCTCACGTGACCTGCCACGTCGCGGCCATCGACGAACCCAGCGCACTGCGCGCCTACAAGCCCAACGTTCGTTGGAGGATCCGTCAGGACCGCGAGAGCAGCTTTCGCCAAGCGGCGCGCGAGATCAACGACTCGACGGTCGACGTCGTTCTGGTTCAGCACGAATTCGGACTCTATGGCATTTGGAGTGACGAGATAGGCGCGGACGGAAAACACGAGAGCGTCTACCACGATTACTTGTGGTCGTTCCTCCTCGAGTTGAAGAAGCCCGTCATTACAACGATGCACACAGTCCTCCCGGAGCCTTCAGAGAGCATTCGAGAGACCGTCCGATCCATTTGTCAATTCAGCGACGAAATCGTCGTGATGTCCTACACCGCTGAATCGCTCCTGGCCGAGATCTACGGCGTGAAGAAGAGGGTGCACGTCATCCCCCACGGCACGCCGGTTATCGATCCCAGCGGCCGTCACACCTTTAAGGCCAAGATGGGACTCAAGGACAGGACCTTGATTTCCACCTTCGGACTCGTCGATCCACGCAAGGGTCTCGAATTCATGGTCGCGGCGATGCCTGACATAATTCGCGACCATCCCGACGCGCTCTATCTCATCGCGGGCCAGACGCATCCGGATCTTCTTCGCGCCCAAGGTGAGGTCTACCGAAACCAGTTGCAAGATCTCATTCGGTCTCTGGGGATTGAAGAACACGTCAATTTCATAGATCACTACATGACGCTGCGCGACATAGTTGAACTCCTGCTCGCGAGCGACGTCTACGTCACGCCCTATTTGGACCCCAACCAAATAACGAGTGGCACCCTCGCCTACGCACTGAGCGCGGGTAAAGCAATTGTCTCTACGCGCTACCTCCACGCCATAGAGGCACTAGCGGATGGACGAGGCATTCTCGTCGACTTTCGCAGTTCCGAGCAACTGGCCGGCGCGGTGAATTCGATTCTCGACGACGCCGCATTCAAGAATCGACTCGAGCACGCAACGTACCTCTACGGCCGCGAGACCACCTGGCCGAAGTCGGGTCGGGCATTCCTCGACCTCGCGCGCGAGCTCACGCATTCTTCGGCGTCACGTCGATCGTCGCTGACCAACTCGGCGTCCGGTGGCGCCACGCATTGATTCGACACATCGCCAGCCTCACGCGGGCGGTGCCTTCAATATCACCTAAAGCCATCGCGATTGGTGTGTACGCCGACCCTTCGGGTGCCCTCGTGACAGCGCGGGAAGCAGGTTTCGAGGGTGTGGCGTGCGTTGACGACGCCGCACGAGGACTGGAACTCTATTGCGCGTTGTGGTCACGTACGAAGCTTGAATGGGCGCAGCGATGGTGCGAAGGACTCTTGGACTTCGTTCTCGCGATGCAACAACCCGATGGCAGGTGGGTCAACTTCATACGCGATTGGGAGGGATCGATCAACACTGAGTCGCGCACGTCGCTCGCCGGCGGACATTTCTGGCACGCTCGAGCCATGCTCGCGCTGGCGCGCGCGCGTCACCAGTTCGAAGATGAGAGGATCACCGCCGCTCTTCGACGAGGTACTTCGTTTCTCGTTGACTCGGACGCACCCCCGGACGTGCGCGCGCTTCACGTACTCGCAGCGACGGAAATGATCGATACGACTGACGTGGATTGGCGCCAACTCATCGAGCGATGGTGCGAGGAGATCATCGCCCTGCGCGACGGCGAGACGTTGATGAATTCCCCCGACGAGCGTGGGTCCCCTCATCTTTGGGCCCATACCCAAGAGATCGCCCTCGCGCGCGCGAGCCTCGTGTTGGGAAGAAGTGATCTACTCGACATCGCGGTTCGAAGTGCGGCCAGCGTCTTCGAAGGTGCCATTGAGTCAGGCTTCGAGCGATCCACGACAAGTGCCTATGACGTCGCGACTGCGGTGGCGACGATGGTCGCGCTAGGAGAGGTGACGAAGGACCCGAACTACGAAACAAAGGCGTCACTTGCGCGCGAATGGTTCCACGGTCGAAACACCGCGCACGTTGCGGTCTACGACCAAGAAAATGGTCGTGTCGCGGACGGCATCGATGACGGTGCCCTCAACCAAAACTCGGGCGCGGAATCCAACATCGAAGGAGGACTCGCGTTAGTAGAGGAACTCGCCAAATTCTCCAAACTCTTGGATCCTGCTTCCCTGGGACCACCACTACCGCACTGACGACTCACTAGGAAGCGGGACTACCTTCCTCGTTCGAGGCACGTCTGGTCGATTTCTCCAATTCAGCTCATCGCGCGAGGTCCCGAAGTGATCTCTGCGGAACCACCCGACGGCACCCGGATGAAAAATGCCGAAATGAGGAATCCCACGAAGCAAATGATGCCCGACCACAGGAAGGCTGTCGTGTAACCGTGGACGGTCGCCAAGTTCACTGCCTTCTGTGTCGATGAGTGCAGCGCGTGCAATCGACTGTTCGTCGCATCAATGGCGACGGTCGCGAGTACCGCGAGCCCTAGCGCACCTCCGACCTGCTGCATCGTATTGAGTAGTGCCGAAGCCAGACCCGCCTCATTCGCCTTTACGCCGGCCACGGCCGTGAGAGTGAGTGGCACGAAGGAAAACCCCATCCCTAACGCGATCACGATGAGTGGGAAAAGAATGTCAAGGTAACTGCTCGTTGGCGTGAGTCGCGTTATCCACAACAGGCCAATGGTTCCCGCCGCCGGCCCAATGAGCAGTGGCAGGCGAATGCCGAATCGACCGACAAATCTCGACGCCGTGCCCGCGGCAAGAATTATGCCGCACGTCATTGGCAAGAAACCCACGCCCGTTCGAATTGGACTGTAGCCCAGCACGTTCTGCAGGTACTGCGTGAGGAAGTAGAACATCGAGAACAAGGCGATTCCAATGCACAGCATCAGGCCGTAACTGGCGGTTCGATTACGGTTTTTAAAGATACTGAGCGGCATCAAAGGCTCTCTACTCACGCGCTCGACGAATCCAAAAGCAACGAGCAGCACGACCGCGACCGCGAGCGAAACAATGGTCGAGATACTCGTCCAACTGTGGCTCGAGGCGTTGGAGAGTCCGTACACCAAAGCCAACATGCCGCCGGTCGCGGTGAGCGCGCCGGGAACATCGAGGTGGCCAGATGTCGCTTGCGATTCGTTCAGTGCGCGAGGCGCGAGGAACAACACCAGAGCCGCAATGGGAAGGTTGATGAAAAAGATCCATCGCCAATCGAAGTT
>PKZI01000239.1 GCA_003133005.1 Acidimicrobiaceae bacterium
CCGTCGCGCAACCACTGCACCGCCGCGCCCGCGACGAAGGAGGATCCCTCGACGCAGTACGTCGCCGGTCCAAAAGCGCCGAGGTCCCAGGCGACGCTCGTGAGTAGACCATCGAGCGCACCCGGCGAGGTGCTTCCCGCGTTGGCGAGTACGAACGCGCCCGTGCCGTAGGTAGCCTTTACGAGACCCGGCGTGAAACACGCCTGACCGAACAGCGCGGCTTGTTGATCGCCCAGGACGCCCGCGATAGGTACGCCCGCGAGTTCGGGCACGATCTCGGCGTTGACGGTGGCGAAGTTGGTCGTCGAGGGACGTATGTCGGCGAGCATTGCGGTGGGCACGTCAAAGAGCGACGTCATCTCACTCGACCATTCGAGCGTGTCCAAATCCATCAACATGGTGCGTGAGGCGTTGGAGGGTTCGGTCACGAAAACGCCACCATCACTCGCGCCGCTGAGCCACCAGAGCAACCACGTGTCAATGGTGCACAAGCTCGGAGAAATCGCCGCGTCAAGCGCGCCAGCCTCGAGGAGCCATCGCATCTTCGTCGCCGAAAAGTAGGCGTCCGGCACGAGCCCTGTCGTTCGTCGAACGAGCTCGTCGTGACCGTCCTCGCGCAGTTGGTCGCAAAAGACCGAGGTGCGTCGGTCTTGCCAGACGAGTGCGCGGTGGGCGAGATGTCCCGTTTCTCTGTCGAAGGCGACCGTTGTCTCTCGTTGGTTGGTGATGCCGAGCGCGACCACGGCGTGGCCGTTTTCTCGCACGTGGTGAGCGACCTCGCGCAGGGTCGCCACGGCGAGGTCGGCGATCTCGGCCGCGTCGTGCTCGACGAGGCCCGGCTCGGGAAAATGCTGGGTGAGTTCGCGATAGGAGGTGTGAACGGGTCTGGCCTGGTGGTCAAAGGCGACCGTTCGTACCCCCGTGGTACCCGCGTCGAGGGCGAGGACGAGCTCCATGGGCCGAAGGCTACCGAGCATTTCGTTGCTATTACTGGGCCCAGAATTTCAGGTAAAAGAATTCTTCGCAAAAGCCCAAAAAAGAGTTGACGTGGTGTAATTACAGTGATGTAATGACACAGCATCTTGCGACGCGTGTGTGGTTAACCACTACATCTTGTGGCAAAGGGGTCAAGAAGCGGTAAACTTGATACTCCGGGTCCCGGTAGTGCGAGAGGCAAAAGAAGTGTCGGAATCGGGGAGAAAAGAGAGATTGAAATGGCCATCGCACCACAGCGCTTAGGTATTGGAATTCGCCGATTCTTTACGACGGAGGATCGTCATCCGTACGACGACGTCGTCTGGGACCGCCGAGATGCGCGCATCTCGAACTTTCGTGACGGGTCGGTTGCCTTCGAGCAATTGGGTGTCGAGGTACCCGCGTCGTGGTCGTTCAACGCCACGAACATCCTCGCTCAGAAATACTTTCGCGGCACGCTCAACACCGACGAGCGCGAGACCAGCCTGAAGCAAGTCGTCGATCGCATTGTCGACACGATCACCACCTGGGGCATTGACGCGGACTATTTCGTCGACGACGAAGAAGCAGAGACGTTCCGTGCGGAACTCAAGCACCTGCTGATCACCCAAAAGGCGGCCTTTAATTCGCCGGTCTGGTTCAACATTGGTGTCAAGGGTGTGCCCCAGCAGGGCAGCGCCTGTTTCATCCTCGCCGTCGAAGACTCGATGCGCTCGATTCTTAACTGGTACACCGAAGAGGGCATCATCTTCAAGGGTGGTTCGGGTGCGGGCGTCAACCTCTCCAAGATCCGTTCGAGCGCCGAGGGCCTCGAGGGCGGCGGTACGGCGTCCGGTCCGGTGTCATTCATGCGTGGCGCGGACGCGTCCGCGGGCACCATCAAGTCCGGTGGCAAGACGCGTCGCGCGGCCAAGATGGTCATCCTCGACGTCGATCACCCTGACGTCGAGGAGTTCATCTGGTGCAAGGCCAACGAGGAGAAGAAGGCCCGCGTCCTGCGTGACGCTGGTTTTGACATGGACCTCGACGGCAAGGACATCAACTCCATCCAGTATCAGAACGCCAACAACTCCGTACGCGTCTCTGACGAATTCATGCAAGCCGTGCTCGAGGACCGCGACTGGAACCTCGTCGCGCGCCACGGTAATCGAAGTGTGCGAACGCTCAAGGCTCGCGAACTCTGGCGCGACATCGCGCGCGCCGCGTGGGAGTGCGCGGACCCCGGTCTGCAGTTCGACACGACGATCAACAAATGGCACACGTCGTCGAACACCGATCGCATCAACGGCTCGAACCCGTGCTCGGAGTACATGCACATCGACAACTCCGCGTGCAACCTCGCGAGCCTCAACCTCATGAAGTTCTTGCGCGAGGACGGACGTTTTGACATCGAGGCATTCGAGGCGTCGATTGACGTCCTCTTTAGTGCTCAGGAGATCATCGTCGGCGCCGCGGACTACCCGACCGAAAAGATCGCGGAGAACTCACGAAAGTTCCGCCAGCTCGGGTTGGGCTACGCGAATCTCGGTGCGCTACTCATGGCTTCGGGCCTCGCGTACGACTCCGACGAGGGACGGGCGTGGGCGGCCGCCATCACCGCCTTGATGACCGGACGCGCCTACGCGACGAGCGCGCGAACCGCGGGACGCATGGGTCCGCACGAGGGTTACGCCGAGAACGCCGAACCGATGCTCAACGTGCTTCGTATGCACCGTGACGCGTCGTACCAAATCGACGCCACCAAGGCGCCCGCCGACATTCTTCAAGCCGCGCAACGCGCGTGGGAGGACGCGGTCGACCTCGGCGCTCGCCACGGCGTGCGTAACGCCCAGGCATCCGTTCTCGCGCCCACCGGCACCATTGGTCTGTTGATGGACTGTGACACGACCGGTATCGAGCCCGACCTCGGACTCGTCAAGTTCAAGAAGCTCGTGGGCGGGGGCAACATGTCCATCGTCAATCAGACCGTGCCGCGAGCACTGCACGTCTTGGGCTACACGGAAGAAGAGATTGCCGTCATCGAGGCCTACATCGACGAGAACAAGTCGATTGTCGGTGCTCCCGCTCTTAAGCCCGAGCACCTACCCGTCTTCGCCTGCTCCATGGGCGACAACACCATCCATTACCTCGGTCACGTGAAGATGATGGGCGCGGTCCAGCCCTTCATCTCCGGCGCGATCTCAAAGACGGTCAATATGCCCGAGGACGCCACGATTGAAGACGTGGAGAATCTTCACCTCGACGCGTGGCGTTTAGGCGTGAAGGCCGTTGCGATCTATCGCGACAACTGCAAGGTAGGCCAGCCATTGTCGACCGCCAAGAAGGACGGCGAGGAATCCTCGTCATCAGTCACTGCGACCGATTCGGTGGCGGCGGAGTTGTACACCAAGATCGCCAAACTCGAGGCGGCCCTCGAGACGGCGAAGACCGAAGGTTCGCACGTGCTCGTGGGTGCGGTACGCGAGCGTCTGCCGCGTCGGCGTAAGTCGGC
>PKZI01000183.1 GCA_003133005.1 Acidimicrobiaceae bacterium
GCGACGCTCAGGATCGAAGAGCTCATGACCACGCTGAAAGAGCGCGTCACGATCATCATCGTGACCCACAACATGCAACAAGCGGCGCGTATCTCGGACGATTGCGCCTTTTTGTTGATGGGCGAGGACCGTGCGGGTGAGTTGATTGAGTTCGACACCACCGAAAAGATCTTCAACAACCCTAACGACTCACGCACGCTCGACTACACGCTGGGTCGATTCGGCTGATTTGAGCCTGGCGAGGACGTGGCAAACTTCCTTCAAGAATAATTCTTGGGGGAGTTTATGGGCGAAGAACTGTGGCAGTCGTCAGCGGCGTCGTTGGCGGCAAAGATTCGCGACGGTGAGGTGAGTGCCCGCGAGGTCGCCGAGTCGCACTTGGAGCGGATCGCGAGCGTCAATGGACAGCTCAACGCGATTGTCGAAGTTCGTGCCGATGAAGTGCGCGCCGAAGCTGACGCCGCTGACGCTGCGCAAAGGAGTGGGGCCCCGCTCGGTGCGCTGCACGGCGTTCCTTTCACGGTCAAGATCAATATCGACGTCGCGGGCTACACGACGAACGAGGGAACGCTCGCCCTCAAGGACCTTCTCGCCTCGAACGACGCGCCGAACGTGGTGCGGATGCGCGAAGCCGGCGCGGTGATGCTCGGGCGAACCAATATGCCCGACCTGGGACTACGGGTGAACACCGAATCGGCGCTCTATGGCTCGACACACAACCCGTGGCGACGTGGCTACACCGCGGGCGGCTCCTCGGGCGGCGAGGCGAGCGCCATCGCGTCAGGGATGAGTCCGATGGGACTCGGTAACGACATCGGCGGCTCGTTACGCAACCCCGCCTACGCGTGCGGAATCGCTTCGATCAAGCCGTCGCGAGGTCGCGTGGCCATGGTCAACGACTCGGCGCTCATTGAGATGCCGCTCGTGAGCCAGATCATGCTGAGCCAGGGT
The DNA here is from genome assembly GCA_003133005.1 of Acidimicrobiaceae bacterium. Taxonomy (GTDB): domain Bacteria; phylum Actinomycetota; class Acidimicrobiia; order Acidimicrobiales; family RAAP-2; genus RAAP-2. The sequence continues at coordinate 952 of PKZI01000183.1, forward strand.
GTGCTCGCGCGCCACGTCAGCGACGTGCGAACGGGACTCGAAGTGATCATGGGGGCAGACCCGCGCGACCCGCTCACGGTCTCGGCACCATTGCGCGGCGCACCGATGCCGCGCAAGGTCGCGCTGGTACCTACGCCCCCCGGCGGCAGCACCGACCCCGATATCGCCGAAGGCGTACGAGTTGCCGGGCGCGCACTTGAAGCCGCGGGTTACGACGTCGAAGAGATTGAGCCCCCCATGATCCTCGAGTCCTATCTGTCATGGAGCGAGTTGATCGTCACGAGCTTGAAGGTCGATGAGGAGTTGCTGCGCGCGGTCCTTGGCGAAGACGGCCAGAAGTTTTTGGACTACACGAACGTGGACTTCGCGCCCGCGACGCCCACGTCGCTCGCGCGAATGCACCAGCAGCGCTTCGCGGTCGCGCGGGCGTGGCGCAAATTCATGTCGCAGTATCCGCTCGTGGTGGGCCCGACGTGGACCCAGCCGCCCTTTGTCCACGGTTATGACATTTCGAGTCCAGAGGCGGCGATGAACGTGGTGGAGGGTTTTCGTTTTGTCCTGCCCGCGAACTTGCTCGGGCTTCCCGCGGCGTGCGTGCCCACGGGCGTGGCCAACGGTTTTGCGACGGGCGCGCAGATCATCGGTGACCTCTTTCGCGAGGACCTTTGCCTCGACGCCGCCGAGATCGTCGAAGCGAGCGTCGGCGTACTCACGCCCATTGACCCGCGGCCCTAGGTGCCGGTCGTCGTTCGTCCGCTACGTCGCGACGACCTTGGCGCCGCGGTCGCGATTCTCCAAGCGGGATCACTCAGCCCCGAAGTTGAGCAACCAGAGAACCTCGACGCGTACTGGCGCGCCGTTCTCGCGATACGCGACGAACGCGGTGACGTGTTGGTCGCTGAGCGTGACGGCGAGGTGGCGGGCGTCTGTCAACTCATTGTCTTCACGCACCTCCAACACGCCGGGGGTTCGTGCGCGGAACTCGAGAGCGTGCACGTGCGACGTGACTTCCGTGGTCAGGGCATTGGTGCGCAACTGCTCGCACACGCCGAGCAGCTCGCTCGTGGCGCGAGTTGTTACCGCATTCAACTCACGAGCCGCAACGTACGCGTCGACGCGCATCGCTTCTATGAGGCCAACGGGTTCATCCTGACCAGCCAGGGATTCAAAAAGTCACTGCTTGACTGATACTTCGCGCAGCGAACCATCGTCGACGTCGAACACGAAGCCGCGCACTTCGGTGTCGAGCAAAAAGATGCTCGAGCGAAGCTTCTGCACGGTGTCGCGAACGTCGTGGTCGACGTTCTTGAACGCGCCGAGCCGGAAGGGAGGCCGCGCGCCGTACTCTCGCTCGAGCTCGACCTGGAGCGTCTCTTCCTCGAAGGCTTCGAGTCCACACCTGGAGTGATGGATCACCATCACCGATCGAGTTCCCAAGAGGCGCTGGCTCAGCAACAGCGAGCGCACGGCGTCGTCGGTCGCGATGCCCCCGGCGTTTCGAATGAGGTGCACTTGACCGAGGTCGAGCCCGAGTGCACCGAAGAGGTCCAGTCGTGAGTCCATGCACGTCAGGACCGCGAGGTGCAATTGCGGTTCGGTCGGGAGTTCTCGGTGTCCGTGGCGCGCGACGTACGCGCGGTTGTTGGCCAAAAGGTCGTCGATGGTGCTCACGACGTCATCCTATTGAAAGCGCTGTGTCCGACGTCGTCAAAGTGCCTCGCTACAGTGAGCAGAGGAGGTGACCATGGAGAGCATGAACACTATTCGAGAAGAGTTGCGTCAACCGGCACTTGATCTTCACGATCTCATACCCGACGTCATGCGGGGCCACGCCGAGATGTCCGCGGCGGCGGTGCGCGAAGGCGAAGTGACGAGCGCGACGAAGGAACTGATCGCGGTCGCGATCGCGATCACCCGCGAGTGTGACGGGTGCATCGTCGCGCACACTCGAGGCGCCCTCCGCCAAGGCGTGACGCGCCAGCAACTCGCCGAGGCGATTGGCGTCGCGATCTCGATGAACGGCGGACCAGCGACCGTGTGGGGTCCGCGGGCGTTGCGCGCTTTTGACGAAGCGGTCGCCGCGAGGACGTAATCGCGTCTAGAAGCTGTAGGGAAGTCGCTTGACGCCGTTCACGAAACTCGAGGCGAGTTGCGCGGGAGCGCCCGTCGCGTGCACCGAGGGAGCGAGGTCGAATAACTTGCGCCACATGACGTCGATTTCGCGACGCGCCAGGTGGGATCCCAGGCAAAAGTGGGGACCCGGCGCACCGAAGCCGAAGTGATCGTTCGGTGTGCGACCAACGTCGAAAGTGGTCGGATTCTCAAACACTGATTCGTCGCGATTGGCGGAGTTGTAGAACAAGAGGACCTTGTCGCCGGCCTTAAGGTCGTAGCCCGAGATCGTGTAGTCAACCGCCAACGTGCGCCGCATCCAGTTCACGGGTGAGGCGAAACGAACGATCTCGTCGACCGCCGTCTTCGAAAGACCGTCGAGGTCCTCGATCCAGCGCTGTTTCTGGTCGGGGTGATCGCTGAAGGCCAGCAGCGAGTGCGCGAGAGCCGTGCGCGTGGTCTCGTTGCCCGCCGCGACGAGCAACACGAAGAACGACGCCAACTCCTGCTCGGTGAGTTTTTCCGACTCGATCTCGGCGTGCACGAGCGAACTCGTGATGTCCTCGACGGGGTGGTCGATACGATACTTGCCGAGTTCATTCATGATCCCCGTCAGTGTCGCTCCAGCTTCGAGGACGGCAAGGATTTGATCGGCTTCTTCGGGCACGACGTCAGGGTCACCCATTGCCAAGATGACGTTCGACGCCTGGCGCACCGTGTCGTAGTCGCTCTTGGGAATACCCATCATCGTGCAGATGATCTCGAGCGGAAAAGGCATCGCGATGTCTTGGACGAAGTCGCCGGTGCCTGACGCCATGGCGCGCCTGACGGTCTCGTCGGCCACGCGATCAATCGAGTCTTCAATCGCGCGCACGTTGCGCGGATTGAACGCGTTGGACACGATGCGCCGTAGTCGCACGTGCTTGGGGTTGTCCGTGGAGATCATGCCCGAGAAGTACTCGACCATTTCGGTGGGCAGGTCCATTGTCGAGACGGCGCCCGGTCCGGAAAGGAAGACCTCGGGGTTGCGCGAGACCTCGGCGATGTCACGGTGAAGCACGAGGGCGTAGTACCCGTCGCCGGGGGGGAGCTCGATCACGCTGCCCGTCGGTACGAAGTCGACGTACTTCGAGACGGGTCTTTCGCGCCGTAGGGTGGCGAAGGCGTCGTAGCGATCGGACAGGGGGAGTTTCCAAAACTCCATATCCGAGAGGTCAATGTCATCGGGGTGCCAGGTACGTGCGGACATGAGCAAATCGTAGCCACGCAACCACCTCGGTCACGGGAAGGTGATTTCACGGCAGAATGGATGGATGCCAGAACTCTCCGACCAAGAACGAGCCAGCCGTCTGCGGGCACTGAACGCACTGCTCGAGCTCATGCGACCCGCCGTCCAAGCCGACGGCGGTGATTTGGTGCTCGTGCGCGCCGACGTCGAAACAGGCGTGGTCGAGGTCCAACTCCAAGGCGCCTGCTCAAGTTGCGCGATCTCCTCGGACACCCTCCAGGGCGGCGTCACGCGGATTCTGACGGACCGACTTCCCTGGGTCACCGAGGTGCTTGGTGGGGTCGATGACGAGATTGACGTCGAGGACTCGATGTCGCTCGGGGTGGGCGGCTACGTGCCGCGCTATCGTCCTCTGTAGTTCGCGCAACTTTCACTCTTTCGTCACGGTGACGCCGTAACCTGCTATTATTTAGTTAGGTGAACTAATGGAAGAAGCGACTATCGAGACGAGCGCGGAGACCGCCGCACGGCTGCGGCGCGTCGTGACTCGTCTCAATCGAAAGCTCCGCGCGTCCGCGCTCGGTGGCGTGTCACCAGCCCAGGCTTCGATGCTCGCGTCCATCGCGAAACTTGAAAGTCCCTCGCTGGGGGACTTGGCGATCGAAGAACAGATTCAACCCCCCTCGGTGACACGGCTCGTAAAGGACATGCAACTGGCGGGTCTCATCGCGATGTCCCCGCACCCTGAGGATCGGCGCAGTACGCGCGTGACGCTGACGGCCACTGGTCGAAAGGAGCTCGATACCATTCGAAAGAAGAAGGCCGAGTTCATCGAGAGGAAGTTGCTGACCCTCTCACTTGACGATCAGCGCCGCGTGCGAGAAGCAGCGGCACTACTCGAGAAGTTCTTGGACCCACAATGAGCGCGGCGCAGCGAATCTCTTCGAAGACCTTCGCCGCACTCTCGGTGCGCAACTTCCGTCTGTACTTCTTCGGCCAGTTGATCTCGGTGTCGGGTACCTGGATGCAGTCAGTCGCCCAAGGTTGGCTCGTGTTGCAGTTGACCGGGTCGTCGGTGGACCTCGGGTTCGTCGTTGCCTTGCAGTACGTACCAATGCTCTTTTTCGGTTCCTACGGTGGGCTCGTGGCGGACCGTCACGAGAAGCGGCGCATCCTCTACTGCACGCAGGTTTCGGCGGGTCTGCTCGCGCTGCTGCTCGGCGTGCTCGTCACGACTCATCACGCCACCTTCGCCACGGTGCTGGTGCTCGCCGCGTTACTCGGCGTCGTGAATCTCTTTGACAATCCCGCGCGCCAGTCCTTCGTCCAAGAGATGGTGGGCCGCGACTTGATCGTGAACGCGGTCAGTCTCAACAGCGTGCTGATGAACGCGGGGCGACTCATTGGTCCGGGCATCGCCGCGGGATTCATCGCGGTCGTAGGAACGGCCGATTGTTTCTACGCCAACGCGGCGTCGTTTCTCGCCGTGCTGATCGCGCTGCTGATGATGCGCAAACGAGACTTCGTGCCCATGAAAACCGTCGAACGAGAAAAGGGCCAGTTGCGTCTCGGACTTCGTTACGTGCGTGACAACCCCTTGTTGCGCCACGTGATCATCGCGGTGGCGATCGTCGGTACCTTCGCCTATAACTTCACGGTCACGTTGCCTTTGCTCTCGCGAATCACCTTTCACCAGCACTCGGCCGCCGACTACGGCGTCTTGATGGCCGCCATGGGAGCGGGTGCGGTCATTGGTGGCCTCGTGATCGCACATCGCTCGCGACCGACGCCCAAGATGCTCGCCTTCCTCGTGCTGGGTTTCGGATTCTTCATGACGCTCGTCGCGCTCGCACCCAGCGTGCGTTTAGCGGAGATCGCTCTCGTGCCCACCGGAGCGTTCTCCATCGCCCTCATCGCGACCGCGAACGCCACCTTGCAACTCAACTCGAGCCAACAGATGCGCGGGCGGGTGATGGCGCTGTTCGCCATTGCGTTCCTCGGCACCACGCCCATTGGCGCGCCTCTCGTGGGCGTCATCGTCTCGTGGACGAATCCGCGCGTGGGTATTGGCGTTGGCTCGGGACTCGCGCTTTTGACCGGTCTTTGGCTCGTGGTGTCCTATCGGCGCGACGTGAGGAACTTCGTCGCGCTCGAGGCCGTGCAATCGGCTCAGACCGTTTGAGGTTTCGGTTCCTTCGGTAGTCCGAGCGCACGCTCGCCAATGATGTTGCGCTGGATCTCGGCGGTACCGCCCCAGATCGTCTCAGAGCGCGAGAAGAAGAAGAGTGCCTGGGTGTCCGAAACGGGATAGTCCGCGCGTCCTCGTCCCATGCCCGGCAGCGCGCTCGTCCCTTCGCCCTTGCCCGTCAGGATCTGTCCCTCCATGCCCAGGATGTCGATCGCGAGGTCCATGCTCGCGCGGTGCGCCTCGGACCAGAACATCTTGTTGCACGCTCCCAGCAGCGCCGCGTCGTGGGTATTACGCAATGAATCGGTGAGCGAGCGGTAGCCGTTGATTTGCATGATCTTGATCTTCTGCCAGGCGCGCACGAGCTGGTCGCGCACCAACACGTCCTCGTTCTTGTGCAGGCGCGTGGCGTCCTTGACGAGTTGTTCCCATTCCTTCTGGAAGCGTCGGTACCCCGTCGTGGAGGACGAACCTCGCTCGAAACCGAGGGTCGTCATCGCGACCTTCCAGCCGTTGTTGACGCCGCCCACGACGTTGTCCTTGGGGCAGCGCGCGTTGGTGAAAAAGACCTCGTTGAACTCGGCCGAGCCATCAACCTGGGTGATGGGTCGCACGTCGACGCCCTCTTGGCGCATTGGCACGAGCAGATAACTAATGCCGGCGTGCTGGGGAGCGTTCGGGTCGGTACGGCACATCAAAAAGACGTAGTCGGCAATTTGGGCCTGGGTCGTCCAGACCTTTTGTCCGTTGATGACCCACTCGTCGCCGTCGAGCACGGCGGTCGTCTTGAGGCTCGCGAGGTCGCTGCCCGAATTGGGTTCGGAAAATCCTTGGCACCACGCGATCGTGCCCTGCAAGATGCCCGGGATGAATTCCTTCTTCTGTTCCTCGGTGCCCCACTGGAGAATCGTTGGTCCGACCAGCGTGTCGCCAAAGAAGTCCGCTCGCATGGGAGCGCCCGCCTTGGCGAACTCTTCGTTGAGTACGACTTGTTCGAGCAGCGAGAGCCCCTTGCCGCCGTATTCAACGGGCCATCCCGCGCAGATCCACCCACCCGCGAAGAGCTTCTTGGTCCAAGTGCGGTTGAACTCCGCGCGTTCGGCGTCGCTCAGACGAAATCCTGGATCGAACCAGCCCTGGGGCAGGTTCTCTTCGAGCCAGGCTCGTATTTGGGCACGAAATGACTCGGCTTCGGGAGGGTACGTGAGGTCCATATCGCCAAATCGTACTCAACTCAAACGACGCGTTTTCAGCCGAATTTGTGCGGTCTGGTTAATTCGGCGAGAATGAAGGACTTTTCTGATCGTGAAAGTTGACGAGTGTCCCGCTCCCTTGCCCAGACCATTGCCGAGACGAAGGCGTCGTGGGCCCGTTCTCGAGCGATCACGACGCCCGCGCGCGTGCCCGCGCGACCCGCCGAACCCGGCAAGCTACGCATCGCTTTCTTGATATACCGTGGTAATCCGCGCTGCGGGGGACAGGGCGTCTACACGCGCCACCTCGCGCGCGAGTTGATGAACCTCGGCCACAGTGTCGAGGTCTTCTCGGGTCCGCCCTGGCCCGAACTCGACGAGGGCGTGGGTTTTACCCCGGTGCGAGGTCTCGACCTCTACCGTGACCCCGACCCGTTTCGCATGCCCGCGCCCTCTGAGTTCACCTCGCTCGCCGACGTCGCCGAGTTCGCGGTGATGCTGAGTGGGGGATTCGGTGAGCCGTTGGCGTACTCACGTCGTGTGGCCAAGTTGCTCAAGGGTCGCCGCAGTGACTTTGACATCATCCACGACAACCAGTGCATGGGTCCGGGCATCTTGGCGCTGCACCGAAAGGGCTGGCCGCTGCTCGAGACGCTGCACCATCCCATCACCGTCGACCGGTCGATCGCCCTCGATCACGCCGAAACGCCTTGGAAGCGCTACACCACGCGTCGCTGGTTCGGTTTCTTGCGTATGCAGGTGCGCGTGGTCAAGCAGCTGCCCGCAGTGCTCACCGTCTCGCACAACTCGAAGATCGACATCAACGCGCAGATGAAGGTGCCCCTCGATCGGTTGACCGTCGTGCCCGTGGGAGTCGACGCGACGGTCTTTCGCCCCTACGACGACGTCGTGAAGAAAAAGGGCCGCCTGATGGTCACGTCGAGTTCGGACGTGCCAATGAAGGGTCTCGTGCCTTTGCTCGAGGCGATCGCCAAACTACGTGTCGAGCGTGACATCGATCTGATCGTCATCGGCCAACCACGCCCCGACGGTCGCGTCGCGCGCGCGATCGAGCGCCTCGCACTCGGCGACATCGTCACCACCATCACGGGGGTGAGCGACGATGCCCTCGCGCGACTTTACGGCGAGGCCGAGGTCGCGATCGTGCCGAGTCTCTACGAAGGTTTCTCACTGCCGGCGATCGAGGCGATGAGTTGTGGGGTCCCGGTCGTGGCGACGACCGGCGGGGCGCTGCCCGAAGTGGTGGGCGTGAGCGGTGAGACGGGCCTGCTCGTCGAACCCAATAATCCCGAGGCGCTGGTCGACGCCATTCGCACGCTGCTCGACGACGCGGTGCTGCGCGAGCGACTCGGCGCCAATGGGCGAGAACGGGTCATCGAGCGCTTCACGTGGCAGGTCACCGCGCGCGGAACCGCCGCCTGTTACGAGACGATCCTCGCGCACCAACCGCTACCCGACGCCATGCACTTCGACTGATGCTCACCGCCAATTACGACCTGTTGGGACTTCGCGACGGCGACGCCATGCTCGACCTCGGTTGCGGGTTCGGTCGCCACGCCTTTGAGGCGGCACGTCGTGGCGCGAACGTGGTGGCTCTTGACGCCGGGCGTGACGAAGTCGAAGGTGTCGCCAACATGTTCGCCGCGATGCGCCACGCGGGCGAGTTGGTCACCCACAACCCGCACACCGCGTGCGTGCAGGGTGACGCCTTGCACCTGCCGTTTCCTGAGGCCAGTTTCGACCGCGTCATCGCGTCCGAGGTACTCGAGCACATCCCTCACGACATCGAGGCAATGGGCGAACTCGCGCGCGTATTGCGCCCAGGGGGCACGATCGCAGTGACCGTGCCGCGCTTCGGGCCCGAACTACTCAACTGGGCGCTGTCGGACGAATACCACAACGTGCCCGGTGGGCACATCCGGATCTACCGACGTCGGATACTCGAGCAGCGCCTCTCNNCTCATAGGCAAGTCGATCATTGTCTACGCGCAAAAATCGTGAGCACCGCGACGTTGCCCGAAGTACCGGGGCTACTGAGCGCTGACGAACTTGCGCGCAGCGCCGCGCACATTGCGTCGGTCCAGCACCGCTCGGGCGCGATCGCGTGGTTCGAGGGTGGTCACTGTGACCCTTGGAACCACGTCGAAGCCGCGATGGCCCTCACGGTTGCGGGCCACCTCGAGCAAGCACGCGCCGCGTACCGGTGGCTCGAAAGAACCCAGTTGGCTGACGGTAGTTGGTTCAACTACTACGTGGGTGACGCGGTGAAGGACGCGCGCCTGGACACGAATGTCTGCGCGTACCTCGCGACGGGCGTGTATCACTACCTGCTCGCGACGGGTGACGAACAGTTCGCCCACGAACTGTGGCCAAGCGTGACCCGCGCCCTCGACTTCGTAGTGCGTTGGCAGATGGACGACGGCACCATCCGATGGTCACTGGACGCGTCGGGGCGACCCGAGTCCTACGCGCTGCTCACGGGTTCGTCGTCGATCTATCACTCACTGCGCTGCGCGGCGGCGTTGGGTGAGCGTCTCGGCGAAGCCAAGCCCGCGTGGGAGTTGTCCGCGGGTCGACTCGGACACGCCGTGGCGCACCATCCGGGGGCCTTCGCGCCCAAGAACGAATTCGCCATGGACTGGTACTACCCGATCTTCTGTGGCGCGCTTCGCGGTTCCTCGGGTGAAGGACGCATCGCTGACGGCTGGGAACGCCACGTGATGGAGGGCTACGGGGTGCGTTGCGTGTCGACCAATGACTGGGTGACCGCGGCCGAGACCGCTGAGTGCGTGCTGGCCCTTGACGCGCTGGGTCTCACCACTGCGGCCCTCGATCTCTTTAGTTGCACTCGACGTCACCGACGTGACGACGGCGCGTACTGGACGGGTCTCGCCTATCCCGACGCGGTGACGTTCCCACACCGCGAGACGACCACATACACCGCGGCCGCGATCATTCTCGCGGCGGACGCGCTCAGTTCTGCGTCGGGGGCGGCGGGGCTGTTTCGCCACGACGAACTCGCACCGGCCATCGACTTAGCCGAAGCCGGCTGTCCACTGGACGGCACGCTCTAGGAGCGTCGAAGAATCCGCAATGATCCTTCGTGGCCGATCTCTTCGAAGATCCCGCTCGCCAGCGCGTCGAGGTAAATCTCGTAGGGCGGACGCCCGCCGTCGCGTGGATCGGCGAACACGTCGTGGATCAGCAGTAGACCGCCACCGATGACCTTGGGCGTCCACGCCTCGTAGTCTGCTCGTGCGACGTCGTGGCCGTGTCCGCCGTCGATGAACAAAAGATCGAGCGCCTGGTCGAAATGCGCCGCGACCACGACCGAGGGACCCACCAGTCCAATCACGGTCGATTCGAGTTGCGCGATGGCGATCGTTCGCTGCCACGAGGGCAACGTGTTGAGGCGTCCGTCGGCGGGGTCGACCAGCGATGCGTCGAAGTGCTCCCAGCCCTCCTGGTTCTCCTCGCTGCCGTGGTGATGGTCGAGCGAATAGAGCACCGCGCCACGTTCCTGGGCCGCGCAACCCAGGTACACCGCGGACTTTCCGCACCACGCCCCGATCTCGAGCCACGTCGTGCCTGGACGTGCGTGGCTGCGCGCGGCGTCGTAGAGCGCGAGGCCCTCGTTGCGCGGCATGAAGCCCTTGACGGTGTCGGCGAAGGCGAGCAGCTCGTCGCGCGTCATACGGTGGCGAGTTGGACGAGCGTATAGATACCCAGACCCAAGAAGATCAAACCGCCGAGCAGACGAATCTTGGCGAGGGGAACGAATCGTTGGAGCATCTTGCCGCCGTAGGCGCCGAGGAACGAGACGCCCACGAGTGCGAGGGACCCGGCGATGAAGACCTCGAGTGGCTGGTGGGTCTTCGCCGAAAAGTTCGCCGCCTGGATCTGGGTGAGGTCACCGAATTCCCCGATGAAGATGACCGTGAAGGCGGTGAGTATTTCACGCATCCGCGTGGCCGCACGCTCGGCCTGCGCCTCCTTCTCACCTTCTTTTTCGACGCTGCTTTCGCGTACCAATAAGAGGTACGCCGCGCCTCCGAGAAAAAGCGCGGCGACTACGGCGTCCTTGGCGCGCACGGGCAGCAACGAGATCAGCCCACCCGCGGCGACGGCGATACCCATCTGGACAATGAAGGCGGACGACGCGCCGAGCACGATCGACGAAGGTCGCGACCGCGTGCTCATGACGACGGTCGCGATCATGGTCTTGTCGGGAAGCTCCAGCAGGAACATCAGGGCAAAGATGCCCAGGAACGTCCCGACGTTCACGAAGTCTCTAGAACTGCGTGCGAAGTGCCGCGGCGAAGTGCAGGCCCACGCGCATGCGCTCGATCGCCTGTTCGATGGTGCGCTGTTCGCCACCGAGCGGGTGACTCTCGTGGAACGCCGCGACTTCGTTGGCGAACGCTTCGTCGCGAATGAACGTGGGCACCCCTAGCACCAGTCGACTCAAGGTGTTACCGGGGAACTTGTTCACGTTCTCGTCCCAGCGACCCGTGAAGAAGCGCCAGACCGTCGGACCCGTCGTCGCGTTGCGCGACAAGAGGCCGAGCACGATCGCACCGTCTTGGTTGCGGAACTCGTCGTAACAGCGTTGTGCGGCGTCCAGCGCGTGCGCCTCGTCGGCGAAGTCCGCCAGACCCCACAGGTAGCGCTGTTCTTCCTGTGGGGTCTCGGCGCTTCGGTAGCGTTCGAGGAACGTCTCGTAGTCGCCTGGTCGATTCTGTTCAGCGGTGATGCGAAGTATCGTGCGCGCGAGGTCACCTTCGAGTTCGTTGGCGTCAAATCGCCGCGCCGCCTCAGCGCGGATCGACTCGTCGCCGCCCACCGTGCCGAGCGTGCCGAGCACGATGGCGCGCATCTGCGGGGTGAGTTCGCTCTCGCCGTTTCGAGCCTCCCAGCCCAGTCGATCAAACTGCGGCGCGAAGAGCTGGCGCGCGACCGCGGCGAGTTTGGTCTGCTGGTCGGCGTTGAGTGCGCGTCGCGCGTAGTCAACGGCGCCCGCGACCGTGCCCCACGGGTTGGGCTCGTCCTGGTCACCGAGTCCTCGCGCACTCGCGACGAACGCGTCCCAGGTGATCTGTCCGGCGAAGAGTGACGCCCAGCTGTCCGCGAGCAGTGTCGCTCGTTCGAGCTCTTCGAGTTCGTTGACGTGGCTCGAGATCGCCTCGAGTTCCTTCGCACCATAACGCGAGCGAAACACGCCCGATCCGCCGGCATTGAGCACGACCGGCAGCTCCTCGCTCACCGCGATGGGCTCGTCGCCAAGCAGGTGTCGGGTCGTTGCACCCGACGACAAGGCGCGCGTGAACACGGGGACCAACCACGAGGAACCAATCGCACTCGGGCCGGTCGCGTCGCCGTAGGCGAAGGGCTGCTGGTTGATGGTGCCGTCAGCGAACGTCACGAGGGGGTGACCGCCCTGGAGGATCCAGGTGTTCATCATCGCGCGCACCGGCTGACCGGACGTCTCTTCGAGCGCGTCCCACAAGTCCGTGGTGACGGTGTTGGCGTAGCTGTGCTTTAAGAGGTAGTGGCGAATTCCGTCGCGAAAGGTGTCCTCGCCCAGGTACTGCTCGAGCATGCGAAGGACCGAGCCACCTTTTTCGTAGGTGAGGATGTCGAACATGCCGCGGGTGTCGTCGGGTGAGACGACCTCGTACTCAATCGGACGCGTCGAATGCAGTCCGTCGATCTGCAGTGCGGCGTCGCGGTCGAGTCCGAAGCCCACCCACATCTTCCACTGGGGGCGAAGTGCGTTGGTACAGAGCACNNTGGGTCACCACTTCGGCGACGCGCTGCATTTCGGCGAGCGACGCGGTCGAGGGGTCCACGAGCAGTGCGCTCTCGCGATAGGTGACGCAACCCAGATTCTCCATGGCGCCAAAGGCGAAGTCCGGAATGGCGATCATGTCGAGTTTGTCGCCCGGGTAGGGGATCGCGAAGTATTCCGAGAAGAAGCGAAGCGAGAACGCGCCGGCTTCGAGCGCGAGTTCGGTGAGGTGGCCCTTGCCGACCGGATAGACAATGCGCAGCGGCACGCCGTCGACGTCCAATGCCTCGGTCTCCTCGAAGGGTCCGACCACGAAGGCCACGAGGTACGTGGACATCTTCATCGTCGGCGCGTAGCTGACCGTTCGTTGACCGTTGCCGAGATCAGTATTGGAGACTTCGGGCGAGTTCGAGTACGCCGCGAGGTCGCTCGGCACGGTGAGGTTCACTTGATACGTCGCTTTAAATGACGGCTCGTCCCAACAGGGAAAGGCCCTTCGAGCGTCGGAGTGCTCGAACTGCGTGGTGGCGATGAGGTGTGCCACGCCATTGACGTCGGTGAACGTCGAGCGGTAAAAGCCGTGCAATTGATCGTTCAGAATCCCCGTGAACGCGATCTCAATCGTCGCGGGACCCGCCGGTATCTCAGCGTCGAAGTTAAATGTCGCCGTTTCGTACTGCTCGTCGAGGACGGGGTCGCTTGACAACAAGGACGTACCGCCCGCATTCACACTCGCCGCGCCGAGAGCCAGTTCGATGGCGTGCAAGGTGAACGACGAGGCCGTCGTCGTGACGTCGACATCGATCTCTACGCGTCCGGCGAAGGTCGCGGCGTCGAGGTCGGGGGTCAAGAAGATGCGATAGGCGCTCGGGATGACGTTGCGGTTGAGGCGGTAAGGGTTGGGTGATGAATTCATAGTGCCTAACCTTAGAGCGTGTGTTCTATTTGGCAAGTGCGCCAGGAACCGTGACCGACACTATAAAGTCGTGGCCTATTCAAGTGACGTGACTGCCGCGCAGTGGAAGATGTTGGAATCCCTGTTGCTGCTCCCCTCCAAACGAGGACCGAAGCACGGAAATGACTTGCGCCACGTCGTCGACGCGATGCTCTACATCTCGCACACCGGTTGCCAATGGCGCTTCCAACCCGAGGAGTTCGGTCCCTGGACCCGGGTCTGGTCCCAATTCCGCCGGTGGTCAAGAAACGATACATGGGCTCGAGTTCTCGCCGCGTTGCACGCCACGTCACGCACGGCTCTTGGTCGCGAGGAGTCGTTGCCCTCGATGGTCGTCATCGATACTCACTTGGCCCGAGGTGCTTCGAACGGAGGCGTTACCTTCCACAACCAGGGCGGTCCCTATGGTCGCACGAATGGTGCCAAGCGAATTGTGTGCGTCGACGTCACGGGCTTGCCGCTGAGCGTGCGCGTGGTCCCCGCGTCTACGTCAGAAGCCAAAACGGTCGAGGTACTTCTCGAAGACATCAAGCGAACGGGCACCGACCAACGGCTCGAACTCGTGCTCGTGGACCGGGGCACCGCCGAGTCCGCTGCTAAGCGACTGTCGGCACGGTTCAACTACGAGGTCCGACGAGTCGGATGGGACGAGCCACCGCGCAACGAACACGGCGCCAAGGTATTTCGCCCTATCCGTCACGCCTGGCGGGTCGAGGTGGCCCATGGTCACCTCGTGCGACGCCGTCGACTCGCGCGTTGCTTCGAGAACACCGTGGCGTCGGCCACGGGATGGCTCCACGTCGCCTCAATCAACGAGGTCCTTCGAGTACTGAGCTGAGTTCGCCAGGGTGACGGAGCAAATGATTAAACGGAGACCTTCATTGAGAACCAGGTGTCAGCGGGACAAACCTGATGGTTGATGTGTCCATGTGCCAAGTTGAGTGTCGTGACGTCCTCGACGGTGCGTGAGCAGTCAGTAGTGAAGCGTTCTCTTCTGACGATCCCACCAAAGTTCTTGTCGGTCGCGGCACCGTGCGTTGGAGCAGCGGCGTCGGCACACGTGGGCGCCGTGCACTCGCCATTAGTGCTTACAAATGCTGAACCCAAATGTTTGACTCGACGTAGGTACCCAAATTCGTCTCGCGATCGATGCTCAACGTGTTCATGCCTTGGGGGATGGCGTAGTTGCCAGAAGCCGGCAGCGACATTCCCGTCCACTCTTCCCAGTCCTCGATGGTCCCGGTCATCGTCTGCGCCTCACGAGTGACGGCAATGACTCGGGCACCTTGCGCACGTGAAGGCGGAGCCACGGATCGAACGGAAGTCCGTCGTCTCGCACCCACGGAATGTAGTCCTCTATGGAGAACAGCGGGTACAAGTGCTTGCGCGTCGGACGAAGCGGTGCCAGCACGCGAGTCATACCCTGCGCCTCTCCGAGACTGCTCAGCGCGCGGATAAGTTCGGTGGCCGTTCCAGTGCCCTTGCGTCCGGGGTCGACGACCGCGCCGCAGATCACGAACGTGTTCGCCTCCACTCCCGCGTCGTGGACTTCAAGCGCGCGACGCAGGACATCGGCAAATGAACAAGGTAGATCTGCGACATCGCCCCACCACGAGATGGGAACGCCCCATCCGGTCGCTACCGGTGTGTCGCCCACGTCCACCAGCATCACGTCGAGATGGGGGAAGTACTCGCGAACGCGTCCGATGTACTCCTTCACGGCCAAGTCAGCAGTGATGAATGTCGGGAACCCCTCGGCAAAGAGGACTTCCATCTGCTCCTCGGTCCACGCCCGAGCGTCCGATCGCTCAACCAGGAGTGTCATCGTGAAAAACCCTTCCTCGCTCGGGGGTGAAGCTCTCGTCAAGCGTACGACGCGAACATTCAGATTCGCAGTTCCGTCCGTACTGTTCTGATTCACGCGTGCGACGCACGTGTTGCGACGCCCCATTAATGATCGTTGACTCTCGTGGAATCAAACGTCAAGCGACACCTTCCAGACCGTTCTTGAGGATTTGACGTCGACGCAGGAGCCGGGTGTCACAGCCGAATCCAATACTGGGCACGATGACCTCACGTCTGACAACACCGCCCACTTCACGCTCCGGCCACATTCTTTCACGCGCCGTCACCTTCCAGTTCGCCCTTGACCCGAATGCCCAACAGAGAATCCTGCTCGACAAGTGCGCGGGAGCTCGCCGCTTCACGGTGAACCACCACCTGGCTCGAGTGAGGGCGAACCTGGACGTTAGGTCGGCCGAGCGCGAAGCCCACGGCGACGTTGGCGAGACAACCGAACCCTCAACGCCTTCGTTGTCCTGGTCAGGATTCTCTTTCATCAACGAGTTCAACGCATGGAAAAACGGGCAGTCTGATGACTCGCCACTCAATGACGATGGGAGTTGTGGTCTGGCGTGGCGCCACGAGTTACCAAGTGACGTCTTCGAATGCGCGAGCGTCGACACTGCCCGGGCCCTCGAAAACTTCTCCTCGTCGAAACGGGGCGAGCGCAGTGGAACGCCCGTCGGCTTCCCTCGCTTCCAGGCCAAGGGCAAGGTGACACCGAGTTTCCGGTTGCGCAATCGCGCAACGCCAGGCACCGCACCATCGAGCCAGCCAGTCCGCTTCACGGATCCCGCACACCTTCGACTGCCCCGGTTCGGACCGATGAAACTCTTTGGTCCGACCCTTAAGGTCCGCCGGATGATCGACGCCGGTCGCTTTCACATCTATTCGGCGACGCTGAGCCAACGTGCCGGTCGTTGGACCGTGTCCCTCACCGGGGTCGCGGCCGAACTTCACCGAGCCGAGCGCAGTCGTACCAATCGTCACGCCGGCCCCGTTGGGGTCGACCGAGGGATCATCTCCCTCTGCGTCGCCGCCGACGCGAACGGTATTCCCATCGAGAGTTTCGAGGGGGTGAAAATACTGAAGCAAGCGCTCGTCAAGCTCAAGGCGGCCAACCAGACCCTGGCCAGAACCACACCGGGGTCCAAAGGCCGACAACGAGCGCGATCCCGTCTCGCGAGAACTCATCGCAAGGTCGCGAACACGAGACGACATCTGGTCCATCAGGCTTCCAGGTCCCTCGTGGACCGATGCCAGATCCTCGTGCTGGAGGATCTCAACGTCGCGGGGATGGTAAAGAACCGAACTCTGGCGAGGTCTCTATCGGATGCCGCCATGGGAGAGCTCTCCCGTCAGCTCCTCTACAAGGCACGTTGGCACGGGGTCGAGGTGCGCGTCGCCGACCGATTCTTTCCAAGCTCCAAAATGTGCTCGGGTTGTGGCGTCGTCAAAGACGACCTCGACTTATCGACACGGACCTACTCGTGTGGAGCATGCGGTCTGATCATCGACCGCGATCTCAACGCGGCCATCAACCTGGCCCGTTGGCGACCCAAAGAGCCCTCCGCAGTGACGCTCGTCGTTCCTACGCGCGCTTCGCTTCTTTCGACCGCCTGATCTTTTAGGGATCTGCACCGCGAAGCACGCGGGAAGAGCCGATCGTCACCCGTACAAACTTCACGGCAACGTGAAGAGGGCCTTGGGTCGGAACCGAGCACTCTGACAAAACTTCGTTTGAGAAGTCGGACGGTGAGCAAGCACCGCTGCGCCATGTGGCTCAGTTGGTCAAGGCGAACTGGTGGGTCCAATTAGGACACACGCTGTTAGGTGGAAACGTTCTACAGTCGCTAGGTGGCAAATCCCCCAACACCGGTCGCTCTGCGCGTGAAGCCCGGACCGAATCGACTCGCCGTCACCGGCATTGGTAATGCGATGCTCGACATCATCATGCGTGACTCGAAGGAGGTCTACCGCGACCTGGGTCTCGTCAAAGCGGCGATGGCGCTCATCGAAGTCGACCAACTCGATCGATTCATTGTCGCAATGGGCGAAACGGTGCAAATGTCCGGTGGCTCGGTGGCCAATTCCATCGCCGGCGTGGCCGCACTCGGGGGAACGTGCGGTTACATCGGCAAGGTCGCAGACGACGAGTTCGGCGAACGTTTCAAACACGATCTCTCTTCGATGGGCGTCGAACTCGATCTCGCGATCGCGACGCGCGACGAGGGGGCGACGGGACGTTGTCACGTCTTCATCACCGACGACGCGCAGCGCACCATGGCGACGTACNNAACTTCGCCCACGAGCACGACTCCATGGTCGCGTTGTCGCTTTCGGATATGTTCTGCGTGGAGCGACACCGTCGGGACTTCTTGGATCTGGTTACCAGCGACGTCGACGTTCTACTCGCCAACGAGTCCGAGGTCCTCGCGCTCTTCGAGTTGCCGACGCTCGAAAAGGCCTTCGCGGCGCTCGACGAGCTCGGCGTGTTGGCCGCGATCACGCGAGGGCCGTTGGGCGCCGACATCGCGACCGTGAGCGGCGTCGTGCGCGTCCCCGCCAAAGAAGTCGAGCACGTGATCGACCAAAACGGCGCCGGCGATATGTTCGCCAGTGGATTCCTCTACGGTTTGGCCCTGGGCGCGGACCCGGTCGAGGCGGCCGAACTCGGCTCGCTGTGTGCGGGAGAGATCATCACGCATTTGGGCGCGCGTCCCGAAGAGGACCTCGAGGAGCTCGCGATCGAGGCGGGACTGCTGTAACTCAGATGCCTTGTGCGTCGAGTTGCGCGTCGAGTTCGCGCGTGCGCACGGTCTCCCATTTCACCCACGCGACGGCGATGGGGATACAGGCGAGCAACATCAAAGCGTCCCCGCCGATCCACATGATCGCGCCGCCTAAGTGCACGTTCGAAAGGATCCACGAGGATGACGATCCCGTCGGGGCCATCATCGCGTAACTCGAGTAAGGGTCGTGCGAGGACATCACCAGGGCAAGACCAGTAAAGGTGTCAACCGGTACCGCCGCCATGACGTAGACCAGGCGCAGTCCGGGGTGGATCTTGAGCCCGCGTTCGAGTCCGAAGGCCACACGAAAGAAGAGATAGCCCACCGCGAGAAAACCAATCTGCTCGAGGTGGTGAACCCAGGCGTGTTCCATCATCACGTTCATCAAGTTCGTCAAGTGCGTCACCGGAATAAAGACGAAGTACGCCACGAACCCGAACAGCGGATGCGTGATTACCCCCATGAACCGGCCGTCGAGGAAGTGGCGCAGACCGTCACCACCCGCGTCGTACGCGAGCTCGAGCGGCGCCGAGAGCGCGAACAGGGGAGCAGCGACCATGATGAGCAGAAGGTGCTCAATCATGTGGACGCTGAAGTACTCCATGTCAAAGACCCCGATCACTGACTCGGTGGCGAGAAAGGTGACGAGAAGCCCCAGATAGAACCAAACGGTCCTCGCGCGCGGCCACAATGGCACGCGGCGTGCGCCGCGGTAGTAGAGGGCGCCGGCGCCCAAAAGCAAAATGATGGGTAAAACCCCAAGGTGCCACTGGTCGATGTCATGCCACGAGAAGGGCCGCATCATCATGGAAGGCACTGGCTCATTGTAGACGAAGATGAAAACTTTCTCAGTTTCGTTAGGATGGGTCGGTGATGTCGAAGTACTTCTCTGGCAGGGCGCTGGGCCTGCACTTTCTTCTTCTCCTTTGGCTCGCGATGTGCGTCGCGGCGGCGTGGTGGCAGATCAATCGAGCCGTGCAGGGGAACTCGCTCAGTTTCCTCTACGCCATTGAGTGGCCGTGTTTCGCGGTGCTCGGGGTGCTTGGTTGGTACGGGTTGCTCAACATGGAAAAGCCCACCGAGGACCAAGAAATCGCGCGTCGCGAGTTCGAGGACAATATGCGCGCCCAAGCGCAAGCCGCGCGTCACGCGACGCCAGAACCGGAAGACCCTGCGCTGGCGGCGTACAACGATCACCTCGCCGAACTGGCGACTGAGCCCAAGAAGAGACTCTGGGGTCATTAGTGGCGAAGGCGTTTCAGCGTTACCGCATCATGTCGTTCGTCACGGGAACGACGCTGTTGATTCTCTTCTTCACTCTCTTCTTACATTCGGTCGACCTCTCGTTGTGGAAACACATCAAGATTTTCGTTGACGTCTTGGGTATCGGGCACGGCGTCGTGCTCTATCCCATCTACCTGGTGATGTCATTTCAGTTGGCCCTTAAGGCGCGACTGCACATTGGCTACGTCGTCTTGATGATGGGTGCGGGCTTCGTGCCCGGACTCGCGTTCTACATGGAGCACCGCATGCGCGTGAAGTTGTACCCCGAGGGCTTTACGAGCCCGTGAGCGTGTGGACCTCACGGCGCGTCATTGCGTACGCGCACCAGGGGGGTGCTTTTGAGGGGCCGTCGTCGACGTTGGCCGCCATTGAACACTCGTTGAAGGCGGGGGCCACCGCGGTCGAGTTGGACGTGCACGCGACCAAGGATCGTGCCTTGGTGGTGTGTCACGACGAGACCGTTGACCGCACGACGAACGCTCAGGGCGCGATCGCCGACCTTAGCCTCGACGAACTTCGCGAGATGGACAACGCGTATTGGTGGGTGGCGGGCGAGGCGGTGACCCATGGGCGCGAGGTGTCGGCCTACGTACATCGCGCCAAGGCGCCCCGCGATCGTCGCTACGCGATTGCGACTCTCCAAGAGGTGGTCGAAGCCTTTCCTCGAGTGCTCCTTAACTTGGACATCAAACGTACAGCACCTGAGGTTGAGCCCTACGAGCAGCTCCTCTATGACGAGTTGTGTCGACTCGAACGCACGGACTCGGTCATCGTGGCATCGTTCCTTGACGAGGCGCTCGGCACCTTTCGCTTGATTGGTCCCGAGGTCGCGACGTCGGCGGCGACGAACGAAACCGCCGCGTTCTATTTTTCACTACGCGAGGGCGGCGCACCCGTGGTCCCACCGGTGGTGGCCTTTCAAGTGCCGGCTTTTTACGGTGACGTCACCGTGGTGGACGAACAGTTCGTCGAGCAAGCGCATCGTCACGGCATCGCGGTACACGTGTGGACGATNNTTGGCTTTTTTCTTGGCGCGGAGTTTTCGCTTATTCGTGCGCTTTGACATAGGTGACAATGTTAGTGGACAGAGGCCGTCATGGGCCAAACGAGGGGTAATCGTGCAGGAACGAGAGGGCGCCAAGGCGCAAGGCCAGTTAGTGGTGGTGGCGACGCCCCTAGGTAACTTGGGCGACATCTCGCGTCGCGCCCTCGAGATACTCGAGAGCGCCGACGTCGTGTACTGCGAGGACACGCGTCACTCGAACAAGCTCTTTAGCGCCTACGCCATTGCGGTGCGTTCGCGCCTTGAGTCGTTGCACGAGCACAACGAGGCGTCCCAATGTGCGCGCATCGTCGAGCGCGTACGTTCCGGTGACACGGTCGTGATAATCAGCGACGCCGGCACGCCCGGGATCAGCGATCCGGGTACGCGGGTGGTCGCCGCGGTCGCGGCGGCGGGACTTGTCGTCTCAACCGTGCCCGGCCCTTCGGCGGTGATCGCCGCACTCAGCGTGAGTGGCCTTGACACCGAGCGATTTGTTATGGAGGGCTTCGTGCCGCGAAAGCGCGGTGATCGCGAACACCTGTATGAGCAATGGGCGACCGAGACGCGAACCGTCATCTTCTACGAATCACCCCAGCGAGTCGCGACGACGTTAGAGGAGTTAGCGCAACGATTTGGTTCGCGTCGTGCGGCCGTGGCGCGCGAACTCACCAAGTTGCACGAAGAGGTGATTCGCGGCACGCTCGCCGATTTGGCACAGCAGTTTCTGACTCGCGAGGTACTTGGTGAGATCGTGGTCGTACTCGAAGGGGCCGAGCCCCCCTCGCCCGTCGATGAAGCGACGCTTCGTGACGCACTGCTCGACCAGTTGGCCAGCGGTGCCAGCGTGCGCGACGCAGCGTCGTTCGTCGCCGAAGAGTTAGGCGTGTCGCGACGCAGCGCGTATCGTCTCGCGCTCGAGCTGCGAGACGAACAAAGTCACTAAAGTACCCTTGCTCTATGGGCCGTTTCTACATCACCACCCCGATTTATTACACGAATGACGCGCCCCACGTGGGAAGCGCCTACTCGACCGTGAACGCCGACGCCCTCGCGCGCTGGCATCGCCTTTTGGGTGACGACACGAAATTTCTCACGGGCACCGACGAGCACGGACAGAAGGTGTCCGACGCCGCGCGAAAGAACGGTGCCGAGCCCCAAGAGTGGGTGGCCCAGACGTCGTTGCGATTTCGAGAAGCCTGGGACGCGCTCAACATCAGTTACGACGATTTCATCCGAACGACCGAGCCTCGCCATCACCAAAGCGTGCAAAAGTTTCTCGGGGCCATCTACGACAATGGTTTCATCTACAAGGACGTCTACCAGGGCCTCTACTGCGTGAGTTGCGAGGACTACTACACACTCGAAGCGAGCAACGACGGTAGGTGTCCCATCCACGGGTCCGTCCTCACCGAGATGCAAGAGGAGAACTGGTTCTTTCGCCTGAGCGCCTTCGAAGACCGTCTCCTCGAGTACTACGACCAGCACCCCTCGTTCGTCACGCCCGAAACCAAACGCAATGAGGCGTATTCATTCATCAAGGGTGGACTGAAGGACATTTCGATCACTCGCACGTCGATCTCGTGGGGGGTGAAGGTTCCATGGGACGACCAGCACGTGTTCTACGTCTGGTACGACGCACTCATCAACTATCTGACCGCGATTGGTTACGGTCGCGACGACGGCGAAGTAGAAGCGTGGTGGCCTTACTCGAACCACCTCATTGGCAAAGAGATCATCCGCTTTCACTGCGTGTGGTGGCCCGCGATGTGCATGGCCGCCGGTCTCGAACCGCCAGCGCACGTGCACGTGCACGGTTGGCTCTTGATTGGCGGCCAGAAACTGTCAAAGACCATGGCGGCCGAAGGTGGTGTGAAACTCACCGACATCGCGCCGGTCTCGCTCACCAACGAGTTCGGCGTCGATCCCGTGCGCTACTACTTGTTGCGCGAGACGTCGCTCGGCAACGACGGCGAGTTCTCGCTCGAGGGCATTGCGCACCGCTACAACACCGACCTCGCCAACAATCTCGGAAATCTCGTGTCGCGAGTGTGCACGGTGGTGGCGACCAAGTGTGGCGGCCGCGGTCCGTTGGCGAGCAACGACAGCGTCCTACGAAGTGTGGCCGAAGGCGCCGTGCGTGGCGCCACTGAGGGATGGGAGAAGTTCAATCCACAAAGTGCCCTCGAAGCCACGTGGTCGCTCATTGGTGCCACCAACGCCTACCTCGAAGAACACGCGCCGTGGAAAATGGAGTCCGGCGTGGAACTCGACGCGGTGATGGGCGACGCGCTCGAAGCGATCCGGCTCGTGGCGATCCTCGCGTCGCCCGCGATGCCCGCGGTCTGTGACGAGATTTGGCGTCGAATTGGCCTCGCGGGTACACCGACAGAATCAGTGTTGAGCGTCTCGAGTTCTTGGGGCCAGTACCGAGGCGTAGGGGCGATTGAGAAAGGTGCGCCGCTCTTTCCTCGTATCAAGATTGACGGATGACGAACTGGACCGACGCGCACTGCCATCTTCAAGACGAGTTCTTGAGCGACGGCGATCACGCCGCCCTCGCGCGCGCCACCCTTGATCGCGCCTACGAGGT
>PKZI01000195.1 GCA_003133005.1 Acidimicrobiaceae bacterium
AAGCACGGGGTCAATCCCCGAAGTCATTCTGCGCGCCGTCCCCATTGTTCTTGCCGCCCTCGCAGTCTCAGTGCCCGCACGTGCCGGACTTGTCAATGTTGGTGGCGAGGGTCAGTTGATTGTCGGAGCAGTCGCCGCGACAGGCGTCGGCGTGCAACTCGGCAACAGCGTGCCGGGATTCGTTGGTTGGATTCTCATGGCAATCGCTGGCATGGCGGCGGGTGCCTTGTGGGGTGGCGTCGCTGGCTTGTTGCGCGTCGTTGCCAACGCCAATGAAGCGGTGACTACCTTGTTGCTCAATTTCATTGCTAATGATGTCATGCTCTATCTCTTGTACCAACCTTGGAAAGATCCGACGGGGGGTGGTCAACCAGAAAGTCGCCCCTTAAGTTCGCACGAAATTCTTCCCAAGCTTTTCGGCAGCTCCATCTATCTGGGCGGCATCATCGCCCTCGCAGCGGTGCTCGTGCTTTGGTACATCCTCAAGCGAAGCGGTTGGGGCTTCGCGTTGCGTGTCG
Organism: Acidimicrobiaceae bacterium; assembly: GCA_003133005.1. GTDB lineage: Bacteria > Actinomycetota > Acidimicrobiia > Acidimicrobiales > RAAP-2 > RAAP-2. The sequence continues at coordinate 519 of PKZI01000195.1, forward strand.
TCGGCGGCAACCCCGAAGCTGCGCGACGCGCGAGTTTGCCGGTGAAGCGCCTCATGATCTCATCAATGGCGGTCGGGGGATCGCTCGCGGGACTCGGCGGCATGCTCTATCTCGCTGGCACGCAGTTGCAACTCTTTCCGGGCGGTACCGCGACGTACGGTTACATTGCCTTCCTTGCGGCATTCCTAGGGCGCAATGATCCCATCAAGGTCACTTTCGCGGCCCTTCTTTTTGCGGCGATCGCAATCAGCGCTCCGGGACTGCAACTTAATTACGGACTAGATGGGAACGTGGTCGACGCATTGCTCGCCTTCATCGTGCTCGCGCCGCTCGTCCTGACGTCTCGTCGAAAGGGAGCGTTCTGATGAACGGCTTCGAACAAACCTTGACGACCGGCATTGAAGGCGGCACCATCATCCTGTATCCCGCACTCGGCGAATTGATTGGTGAACGCGCAGGCATCGTCAATCTCGGTACCGAAGGATGCATGCTGGGTGGCGCCCTCGCCGCCATCGTCGTTGGTTCGATTACTGGCTCGGCGTGGTTGGGCGTGTTGGCCGGATTCGGTGCGGGCGCGGACGTAGGTTTGGCCCACGCGCTGCTCGTCGTGAAACGAAATGCGAATCAACTCGCCTCGGGACTCGTACTCTGGTTTCTCGCGCTCGGACTTACCTCGGTGCTTGGCGCGAACTACGTCAGCGCAATCGTGACGCCGCTGCCGGTCATTAAAGTCACTGGCTTGGGTTCGATCCCCTGGATTGGTCCGATTTTCTTCGACCACGACCCACTCGTCTACGTCAGCTATGTACTGGTTGCGGTGGTGACGTGGGCCCTCTACCGCACTCGCCTTGGGCTCGTAATACGAGCGACCGGAGAACGTCCGGAGGTTGTCGCGGTCGCTGGGCGGCGCCCTGATTGGATCCAAATTGGTGCCGTAACGTTCGGTGCGGCGCTCGCCGGTGTTGGAGGAGCGCAACTGTCGGTGGGCTACGTCGGCAACTGGTCTGACGACATGACCAATGGGTACGGTTTCATCGCCGTAGCGGTCGTGTTGTTCGCGGCATGGCGACCGCTCCTCGTTCTCGCCGGTTCGTATCTTTTTGGCGTCGCCGTCGCTGCCGCTTCAGTGCTTGAGGCGCATGGGGTGCAAGTAAATCAGTACTTCCTAAACGCCTTGCCCTATCTCGTTACATTGCTCGCCCTCGTGCTTTTGGGCCGAAGCGGTGGAAGACGCGCTCCCGAAGGTCTTACTCGAGCGCTCACGAACTCCAGTTGATACCGCCACGTGCGTTGATCGGCCAGAGGAAGGGGGGAGTTGTACGCGGTACCGCTTTGCAGTGGGGAGAAATAGGAAACGCATCACTTATCAGGTGGAGACCATGAAAATGAAAACTTTAGGAAGTAAATCAGCGGTGTGGAGAAAGATCTGGGGTCTCGCGACCTCAAAAACCAAAATCGCGGTTTTGGCAGTGATGGTCGTATCGATGTCGGGAATCCCGATCGCGACTTCCGTTGGTACGGCTGGCGCCGCGAGCGCCGAGCCCTGGGCCGGTGCAACCACTGTGGGCTTTATCACGGTCGGTGCCAATACTGACGAGGGCTATAACGAAGCGGTCTACCAAGCGAGTTTGACCGTCGCCAGTCAATTGCACATCAAGGTGCTTCGTGCGGCGAACGTGCCCGAGACCCAGCAAGTAGAAACAGTCATGCAGCAGATGGTGAACGAAGGTGCCAAGATCATCTTCGCCACGAGTTACGGCTACCAGCAGTACGCCTACGACTTTGCGGCCTCACACCCTGACATACTGGTGCTCCACCAAGGTGGCACCTACACAAAGACGCCGTTTCCCGCGAACCTAGGCACTTACTTCGGTGAGGCGTACGACCCGGTGGCACTCGGCGGTATGGCGGCAGGATCAGTCACCAAGTCCAACAAGTTGGGCTTCGTGTACGCATTCCCAATTCCCCAGACCGTCGACAACGTCGACGCGTTTGAACTTGGCGCCCAGATGATTGACCCCAAGGCGAAGACGTACACGGTTGCAACTTCAGAATGGTGCGACCCACTAAAGCAGAAGTCCGCGGCAGCCGCACTCGTCTCAGAAGGCGTGGACGTCATTACCCAGCACCAGGACTGCCAGTCGACGGTCATTGACGCCGCCAAGGCGGCCGGCATTGATGTCGTTGGCTACCACTATGACGCTCAGGCGCTCGACCCCTCGGGCTGGCTCACTGGTTCAGTGTGGGACTGGGCGCCACTTTATGAGTCAATCATCAAGACAGCCCAGGCGGGTACCTTTACGGGTTCGCAGTACAACGCAAACTTCATTGGTACTTTTGCCTCGGGTAATAACCCGCTCACCCTCGCTCCATTTGGCTCGAAAGTAAAGCCAGCGGTGCGAGCCAAGATTCTCGCCTACGAGGCGAAGCTGAAAGCCGGCGGAACAATCTTCACCGGTCCGATTTACTGCAACAACGGCAAGGTTCTCGTACCCGCCGGCAAGTCAGCGACGGCCGCTGAGATCAATCAATTCACCTGCTTTGTGAAGGGTGTTGTTGGCTGATTATGGACGTAACTCGTGCTACGACCAGTGTCAAGGGTGGGGTGATCGCTACGGCGACACCCTACCCTTGGCCGTATCACGCAACATTTGAACCAGCTCACGCCGCACTCGTTACGTGTCTCGATCCGACGTGGCGCCTCGATGGCAAAGACAGCGACGTCGTCGACGAAAACCTCGTCGCGCTTTCGCATATCTGTCATCAAGTGGGAGTGCTGGTAATCAGCGTCACATCCACGCCCGTTCGCGGAGGTGTCACGCTCGACGAGCGAAGGACGCCGGCCGCAGAAAAGATGAAACGACAACTTCGCGTTGACGTCGAACTCGAATCGGGTGCGACGGATGCGTTTTACGCCAGTCGTCTCGAAGCAGTGTTGCGCCATGCGACACGAACCGACTTGCTCGTCGCGGGCTGGGGCCTTGAGGGGCCAGTGCACTCCACTCTTCGAGCAGCGAATGACCGCGGTTACGAGTGCCTTCTCGTCGCGGACGCGTCGAGCTCTCTCGACGCGAGTCTCGTGAAGAACGCGTGCTCGATGGTCGAATTTTCCGGTGGCATCTTTGGCGCCGTCGCGACAACCCCCGAAGTCCTCGAACTACTCACTACAACAAATGAACCCGCCTCTTCTTAGGAGCACTAATGACAACGTACGAACCTCAACCTGCCGCACCCGAACTCGTGGCACAACCCTACCGGTGGCCCTTCAACGGCTCTTTCACGCCCAGTTCCACTGCGCTCATTTTGATCGACTGGCAAGTCGACTTCTGTGGACCTGGCGGCTACGTCGACCGAATGGGTTATGACCTCAGTCTCACGAGGGCGGGCCTCGAACCGACTTCGCGCGTGCTCGAGGCGTTTCGAGCCTTTGGCGGCACGGTGATCCACACCCGCGAAGGGCATCGTCCCGATCTGAGCGATTGCCCCGCGAACAAACTCTGGCGCTCCCAGCGAATCGGTGCGGGCATTGGTGATCCCGGACCCGCAGGTCGAATTCTCGTACGCGGCGAACCTGGTTGGCAGATCGTGCCCGAAGTTGCACCCATCGAGGGCGAAATCATCATTGACAAGCCGGGTAAGGGTGCGTTCTACGCGACCGACCTCGATCTCATTTTACAAAATGCCGGCATCACGCACATCGTATTGACCGGCATCACGACCGATGTTTGCGTGCACACGACCATGCGAGATGCCAACGACCGAGGCTACGAGTGTCTCTTGCTTAGTGACTGCACGGGTGCGACCGACAAAGGCAACTACGAAGCGGCCCTCAAGATGGTCACCATGCAAGGTGGCGTCTTTGGCGCTATTGCCTCTTCTGACGCGTTCATTGCGTCGATTGCGAGTACGCGAGTCACGGTTCCTTCGTGATCGAAAGCGCCAAAAGTACCGCGGAGCGTTCCTTCGCCGAAGCTGAACAAGTACTGCACGATCTCGGCTTTGCCGATCCACGAAAACAACCATCGCTCCGTCTCGTGGTGCGCGAGGCCCCACCTCGTGAAGAGTCGACTGCGCCAAATCTCGACATGACGTCAACGCCGGCGCGGCCACTCATCAAGCACGGCGTCACGCTGGCAAACGCCCTACGCGGCCTCGAAGACGGCACCACGACCACCCGCGCACTTGTGGAATTTGCGCTCGACACTGCCGTGGCACACGCCGACCTCGGAGCCGTCGTGGCGTGCGATGAGAAGGAGGTGTTGGAACAAGCCGATCTTCTCGACGCAGAAAGGAAAGATGGCGTTCTTCGCGGCCCACTCCACGGACTACCACTGACGGTGAAGGACATCATTGACGTCGCCGGACTGCCGACGCGTGGCGGCTCACTCGCCTACGACGAGGTGCCCACCAAGGACGCCACCGCGGTAGCGCGCCTACGCCGCGATGGGGCACTTCTCTTCGCCAAAGTAGCCACCCACGAGTTCGCACTCGGTGTCGCAACGCCACAGTGTCGTAATCCGTATGACCCGACCAAACTGTCGGGCGGATCAAGTGGCGGATCAGCAATCGCGGCTGCTCTGGGCATTGGTGTCGGCTCACTTGGCACCGACACCCGTGCGTCGCTGCGCGTCCCCGCTGCACTGTGTGGCGTGGTTGGTTTTAAACCAACGTTTGGTCGCGTACCCGCCCAGGGCATCATCCCCCTCTCGTGGACCATTGATCACCTCGGTCCCATAACCCAAACCGTGGAAGACGCCGCGGTACTTTTCAATAGTCTCGCCGACGAGCCTTTCCTCGATCGAGACGCAGTTCGTACCCCCGGCGTCTTGGGCATCGTGCCAGAAGTACTTGCCGACGCGGAACCACTCATTGTGAGTGCCTGCGAGAACGCTCTCAAGCTGCTCATCGACGCTGGTTGGCGCGTGCGCGAAGTTCGAGGTCCGAACATTGCCGATCTGGAGCTTTCAAACTCGCTGGGACTTCTGATAAGTCGTAGTGAAGCTGCGGCCTTTCACCGAAGTCAAGAGACGGATCTGTCCAAATGCATTCCTGAAGTTCGTGAGCAACTTCTTCGCGGTCTCAGGATTACGGGTTCGGACTATCTCGACGCGCAACGCCAACGCGCGATACTTGGTGAGAGAATTCTCGAGGAGTTTGCGACTTGTGACATCCTGGTCTCGCCCACCACGCCTCTCGTAGCTCCCGCGCGCGAAGACTACGAACGCTATCTTCTTCGATTGTCACGAAATACCATTATCTGGAGTCTTATCGGCGCACCCGCAGTATCAATTCCAGTAGGTCTTTGCGAAGATGGATTGCCTGCGGGGATCCAATTCGCGGCCGCTCCGGGCCATGAGCAGACGCTCGTCAACGCTGGTATGAAACTTGAACGCGAGCTCGGCTTCTACTTCTGATGCAACGAAACATTGAATCGGTGGTCCAAGAAGTCACGGCGCTCTTTTTGGCCTACGAAGAAGCTCTGATGAAGGGTGAACTTGATTTCATGAATACGTGCTTCGACGACAGCGACCAACTCGTTCGATTTGGCATCAATGACATGCAACGCGGTCCCGAAGAATTAAGGAACTGGCGTGCTGCCAATGGCGCCGTTCCCGCAGGGCGGTCGCTGAGCGAAACGGTTATCGCAACCTACGGAACCGATCTCGCGGTCGTGTCGACACTCTTCAGATACCCAAACAGGCAGTTCCTGGGACGCCAAAGCCAGACTTGGCTGCGAGAGGACGATGTATGGCGCATTGTCCATGCTCACGTTTCAGAGATACCAGTTGAATCGACGCCGCGATGATTGGTCATGGAGACGCCTTCTGTGGCGGGTAATGCACGATTCACGACAAGATAGGAAGCCAATTTACCAACAGTTCGAAATGACCACTTCCGATTTGCCTTCGAGCGCACGAATCGCTCGAAGGATTGCTTGAAGTAAGGTGTTCGTTCGGTGCGGGCGCGAGTGCAGTTACGAACGTCACCTTCAGGGCCGCTAGCTCATCGGGAAGAGCAGGAGACTTTTAATCCCAAGGTGCCGGGATCGAGACCCGGGCGGCCCACTAGACCCCACCAGAAGACTTTGAGTGTTCACGCTCGTGGAACCCAACGGTCGCAACACTTACGGTCTGGAAAGAATTTTCTACTGCCGCCGTCCTGAGTGGTCAGACTCCGGGAATCGAGCCGTTTGTTCAGTACGTTGTTTCGTGTCAGCCAGACAGTCCTCAAGGAGTAATCGGCCATGTCCACTTGGCAATGATCCAATGATCGGAGAACGCTGGTCGCTGGCCCCTTGAGACGTTCACGCTGCGATCTTTGCGCGCGCTATTCGGCTCAATGAAGCTCATCGATCGGCGCTACTCCCGTGATGCGGTCAAGGATGTGGCCCTGGTCATGGTGCTCGGTAGCAGCGCTACGGTCGGAACGTGGTGCGGCGCGATCATTGTGGTGGCCGGGCTGCTCGACACCGCCTGCGCCGAACGGTAATGCTGTCGTGGGGACGGCGTTGTCGACGAGGACGGCCGCAATGGCGGCGGCGGTGGCGAGGGTCTCGGTGTTGAGGACTCGGCTGCGGGCCGAGGCGCCATCCAGCAGCATCGCCAGTTGTTCGCCGAGCTGTTCGGGGTTGGTGGCGCCGGCCTCGCGGGCGGTATCGGTGAGCCGCGCGGCAAAGTCCCTCTTATAGTCGCGGGCGTAAACGCGTGCGGTGTGGCCCGGGTCGGAGATTTCGACGGCGGCAGCGATGAACGGGCACAGGGGCGCGTGGATGTCGAAGACGGCGAGGAGTCGTTCGCGAGGTGTGAGGTCGGTGCGGTCGAACACTTCGGGCAGGATGTCAGGATCGAATCGGCGGAGGCATTCGGCGATCAGCTCGTCCTTGCCGGTGAAATGCTGGTACAACGTGCGCTTGGACACTTTGGCCACTGAGCAGATCTGGTCCATGCCGGTGCCGTTGATGCCTTGATCGCGGAACAGTTGTTGCGACGCGCTAACGATGCGCTCTCGTGCGCCCCTGCCACGACGCAAGCCTCGCGGCCCCTTTTCTAACTTGGTCACACCTCCAGAGTAGCCCCATCGGGTACCGACCGGTGTGTATAACTTGCGCCTCGCGTCATCCGCTGATAAGTTAAGCATACAGATCGGTGTATATAGCATCGAAAAATCAATCATAAGGAGTATTCGTGGGAAAACTCGATGGCAAGGTCGCGGTGATCACNNATGAAGGAGCTCACGTCTTCATTACGGGCCGGCGGAAGGACGTGCTGGACGAAGCCGTCAAACTGATCGGTCGGAACGTGACCGGCGTGCATGCCGATTCGGCCGACCTGGACGATCTGGACCGTTTGTTCGAGACGGTCCAGCAGGAAAAGGGCAAGATCGACGTGTTGTGGACGAGTGCCGGAGGGGGCGAGCAGGGCAGACTCGGCGAGATCACCGAGGAGCA
>PKZI01000120.1:0-188 GCA_003133005.1 Acidimicrobiaceae bacterium
ATGTCGCACTCTTGAAACGCGTCGGTGCCAATGGCGCCCGAGGCGACTTGTCCGGTCACTACGACGAGGGGCGTCGAGTCCATGTGGGCGTTGCCAATAGGTGTGACGATGTTCGTGGCGCCTGGGCCACTGGTCACCATCGCGACACCAGGCCGTCCGGTCGCCAGCGCGTACCCTTCGGCCATGTG
>PKZI01000120.1:250-7556 GCA_003133005.1 Acidimicrobiaceae bacterium
ATACGTCTGAGCGTGACTACCGGTGCCAGGCACCTACTACTACGAGAAGAATGGAGTTCTGGGTCGTCACGCCACTATCTAAGCACACGGCGCCGCACACTTCAATACCGTTCGTCACCGACGCCACTCACTTCGAGTCCAACGCCTCCAAGGACGACGAACGCCGTCATTTGTAGCACTTTATGTGCTACTCTCGCCCCGTGCAACGCATTGGGATTCGCGAACTTCGCCAGAACGCGAGCCGCTACCTCGCCGCCGTCCAACGTGGTGAGTCCGTCGAAGTTACCGATCGCGGTGAACTCGTCGGGATCATCAACCCGGTTCGTTCGGGCCAAAAGTTTCGGGACCTTCTCATCCGCACGGGTCAACTCGTGCCGGCCTCGCGCCCCTTTCGCATCCCGCAACCCATCGACTTGAAAAAGAGAAAGACGTCGATCATGGACGCTCTCGAACAAATTCGAGAAGAGCGATTTTGATCTATCTCGACTCATCCGCTTTACTGAAACTGATCTTTCTAGAAAAGGAAAGTGCAAGTTTGCAGCGTTACCTCGAGGCTCGACCTGACGAGAACAAAGTCACGAGCATTCTTTCACGCGTTGAGGTTCTGCGCGTGTGCGCACGCGAATCCGAAACCGCAACCGCGCTCGCAAAGATTCTGCTCGCTGGAATCGACGTGATCGAAATCTCCGACGTCGTCGTCGAACTCGCGAGCGACGTACACGCGAGTCGAAGCTTCGACGCAATTCACCTCGTCAGTGCGCTCACCATCCAAGAAGGACTCACTGAGGTCGTTGCGTACGATCGACGTCTCCTCGACGCGTGTTCGGAATATCAACTCAATACCGTCTCGCCTGGTTGGTGACGGTGCGGGTTAGTCCCGCCCCCGATAGCAAGGCTGTCAATCTAACGCCACGCTCCAATCACTTCCGCCCTGCTCCTTGAAATCCATATTCCCTGTGACAAATTTGATCCGCCAGTCAGGAATGCGCCGCGAAGACGTGAGCGGCGACGCCGCCACTGAAAACGGTGGTACTGATCGACTCGATGATGAGCGGTGAAAGGAAGAGTCGCTCACCTGCTCCGAGGACGATTGGGTGGAAGGCGAGGCGGAAATCGTTGATCAATCCGGTCGCGACCAGCGGTCGAGCGAACCGCACCCCGCCGTGGGCGAGCATGTAGCCTGAGCTCTCTTGCTCAACCCACATAATGGCTTCGCTCAGGTCTCCAGTGGCAATCGTCGTGTCGCTCCAATCGGCGCACTTGAGCGAATTCGAGAATACGACTTTGGGGATCTCGTTCATCGACTTGGCAAACGAACGGAGGCGACGAGCCAATGGGTGGCCCCTAGTTCGTAGGTCGCGGCGCCAAAGAGGGGCGCGTCTGCGTTGCCTACAGTCTCGACAACCCAATTGAGGCCGACATCGGAGTCTCCCGCGGCGACCCAATCCGTGCTGCCGTCAGGTGGTGCGATGGAGCCGTCGAGCGAGATCGACATCTTCAGTACTCGTAAGGACATGCGTTGTTTCCTTGTCGAGGTGCATGAAATGAACGATTCAATCGCCGTAATGATAATTTCACCCGATTCGCCATCGTGGGTACGACGATAAGAATGCAACCCGTAGCACGGGGCCGACGGGCAAGTAGCGCCCACGGCGCTCGCCCACACGAGTGAACGATGATTTTGACTGTGAAATTTCATTGTGACAGGCTCAACACATGGCGCTTCAACGACTCAGTCGTGCTCAACGATTCGTCATAATGAGCGCTCTCGGTTTTGCCCTCTATCTTTTTGGTGCCTGGGTGACCGCACTTGGTGAACATCTTCCTTACGGTTCAGTTACTTTCACCAACGTGAGCTCATCCATTGTTGTCGGCGGGTTGCACCTCTGGGTCCGGTTCGTGATCTGGCTGGCCCTAATTTCGACGTGGCTTGGGGTTTCGATTCCATTGTTTCGGGGAAGTTCGAAGTCGACACGGAGGGTTCCGTCCTAGCGTGTGTTTGCAAGCCCACGTCGCGACCGTGCTTGATCGCTTCTTTAATTATTGGCATAAGAAATGTTCTGAAGGATCCGTGACGTCAGAAAGTAAGTGGAATGTCACGAGTGGTCTTGACTAGAGACTTCTTCGAACGGCCACCCGACACCGTGGCTCGCGAACTTCTCGGTTCAATCATGGTCGTGCGCTTTGAAGGCGACGAAACACGGGTGCGCATCGAAGAGACCGAAGCGTACGGCGGATTCGACGATCCGGCCTCACACGCGTTTCGAGGACCGACGCCGCGTTCGGCAATCATGTTCGAACAAGCGGGAATACTTTACGTCTATCGCAGTTACGGAATCCACTGGTGCATGAATGTGGTTACCGAAAGCACCGGTACCGCGAGTGCGGTCCTACTTCGCGCCGGTCAAGTAGTCGATGACGTCAACACTCGCCACTCACCGAGCATCGCGTCAGGTCTGCTTCGTGGCCCAGGTATTCTCACTCGAGAACTGGGCATCACTGGCACCGACAACGGAGTCGACTGTTGTGAGGGGACTTCTGGGAGAATTCGCTTCGAACGTCATGACTTGTCGAAAACACTCGAGATCGACGTATCTCGACGAATCGGCGTTTCGCGGGGCCAAGAACGAATGTCGAGATACTTCATCAAAGGCAGTCCTGCCCTCTCACGCAGGACACCGACGGACCCAAAGTGATCTCGGCGATTCGCAACCATTTCGAAGCGACGTCGGTCACGACAGCCAGACTTCCGTCCGCCAAATCGCCGCGAACACGAGTTGCAGCCTTAACGCCGAGCGTGAAGTTCTTTGATCACGTCCTTGCCGTTCGCCTGGCCTTTTGTTTGTTTCATGACTTGTCCAATGAAAAACTGAGCGAGTTTCTCGTCGCCGTCTCGAAAACGTTCCCACTCATCAGGATTTTCGTCGATCAACAACGCCACGGTCGAAGCAAGGGATTCAGACGACATCTGTTCGAAACCCAGTGAGGTAGCAATCGAAGCAGGATCTCCCCCTGACTTCAGCAATTCGCCTAGGACGGTCTTGGACTGGGTTGCCGAAAGCGTGCCCGACTGCTCGAGCAACAGCGTTGAAGAGAACGCCGTGAATGTCACATTGCTCAGTAGGTCAAGGCCCGCCGCGAGTTCGTTCGCTGCTCGAGCAAGAGCGAGCGATGCGTCCGCACCCGCGTCAAGTGCCGCGTGCACGTAATCCTCAAGGCCGAGGTCAATCACGACTTCGACGGCGTCAAGTTGCGTCTCGCTGGGCGAACTGAGTCGAGAAATAAGAAGCAGTCGTCGTTCAGCGGGCATTGGACCGAGCGCGTCACGCACGCGACCCTGCCACTCGTCGCTGGGTACTAATTCCACCAAATCTGGCTCGCGGAAGTAGCGATAATCCTCCGCCTCTTCTTTCGTGCGCATGGTCGACGTCGCACCAACATTCTCGTCCCAGTGACGCGTCTCTTGACGGACGGTGCCGCCCGATTCGATCAGCTCGATTTGGCGAAGTGCCTCGAAGTCGATCGCACGTTGGAGACTGCGCAACGAATTTAAGTTCTTGATCTCACAACGCGTACCGAACGGGGCATTGGGCTTTCGAACCGACACGTTGGCGTCAATGCGCATCGAGCCTTCTTCCATCCTGCCGTCAGACGCGCCAGTCGCAATGAGAATGGCGCGCAAGGACGACGCGTAGGAACGAGCCTGCGCGGACGAACGAATATCGGGTCCCGAGACGATCTCGACGAGGGGCACACCGGATCGGTTGTAGTCAACGAGCGAGCGATCGGCACCGTGGATGCGACCAGTACCGCCAAGGTGGGTCGACTTTCCGGTGTCCTCTTCGAGGTGCGCCCGCTCGATGCTCACTCGAGAACCGTCAGGTAAATCGAGGTAGCCACCTTTATTGATTGGCAAGTCGTACTGACTGATCTGAAAATCCTTGGGCATGTCGGGATAGAAGTAGTTCTTTCGATGAAACGTCGACGCAGCAATCGTGCTGTGCAGTGCGATGCCGATCGCCATCGCGAGTTCCACCGCACGTACGTTCAATACGGGTAACGAACCCGGCAGGCCCAGACATACCGGACAGACGTTGGTGTTGGGCTGGGCGCCAAAGTGGTTCGCGCATCCACAAAACATCTTGGTCGCCGTTTTTAGCTCCGTGTGGACTTCGAGTCCGACCACCATCTCCCAGTCGCCGGGCAGCCCCATCAGCGACCCTCGGCGATCTCGAGCACTCGAGCGGCGGCGAACAGTTTCGCCTCGCTGCGTCCAGGTCCGAGCAACTGCACGCCAATGGGAAGATCGTGCTCGCCCGTCCCGAAGGGTACCGACAGCGCCGCGTCACCCGCCAAATTGGTTGGAATCGTAAAGATGTCCGACAAGTACATCGCCATAGGATCGCTCACCTTGGATCCAAGTTCGAAGGCCACGGACGGCGTGGTCGCGCCGAGCAGCAAGTCGACGTCGCGGTACGCGTTCGCGAAGGCCGAAATCATCATCGTTCGCACCTTGAGCGCTTGTCCGTAGTAGGCGTCGTAGTAACCGGCCGACAGCGCGTAGGTGCCAAGCATGATCCGGCGCTTCACCTCGTCACCGAAACCCGCGGTTCGCGTGGCTTCGTTCATAGCCGTCACGTCGTCGGCGTTGACACGAAGTCCGTAGCGCACGCCATCGTAGCGAGCGAGATTGCTCGACGCCTCCGCGGGCGCGAGGATGTAATACGCACTGAGCCCGAGGCGGAATTCGGGGATTGAGAGTTCCACGATCGTGGCGCCTTCGGCGGCGAGCGCCTCGGCAGCGCGTAACACTGACTGCACGACGTCTTCGTCAGCACCATCGACCAAGTCACGCACGAGACCGATCCGCTTTCCCGCCACGCCATCATTGATGTGCGCGACCAACGAAGGCGCGGGTTCGGGCAACGACGTCGAATCCATCTCGTCGTGTCCCGCGATCGCCTCGAGCAACATCGCCGCGTCAGTGACGTTCTTCGCGAACGGCCCAATCTGATCCAGCGAACTGGCGAAGGCAATCAGTCCGTAGCGCGACACCAGGCCGTAGGTCGGTTTCACGCCAATAAGTCCGCACAGCGCCGCGGGTTGGCGAATGGAACCTCCCGTGTCACTGCCGAGCGCGAGCGGCGTCATGTCCGCCGCCACGGCGGCGGCGGAACCACCCGAGGAGCCACCGGGCACCCTCGTCGGATCGAGCGGGTTGCGCGTTGGTCCAAAAGCCGAGTTTTCCGTGGACGATCCCATCGCGAACTCGTCGAGATTCGTCTTACCTACGGGCACGGCACCCGCGGCGAGAAGACGATCGACCACCGTCGCGCTGTACGGGGGTCGCCATCCTTCGAGAATCCTCGACGAACACGTCGTGGGGATACCCCGCTGGCACAAGTTGTCCTTGAGGGCGATGGGAACACCCGCGAGGGGTCCGACGCTCTCGCCGCGCGCGATCGCCGCGTCGACGGATTCGGCTTGGCGACGCGCGCCTTCTTCGTCGACGTACAAGAAGACGTTCAGTTCTTCATTACGCGCCTTGACCGCCAGTAGTGCGTCGTCGAGTTCAGCACTCGCGGTGGTGGCGCCACTTCGCACGTCGCGAACAATCTGCTCGGCGCTCTTCACGGTGCCTCGCCAATGATCCGCGGCACGGCGAAACGGCCGTCCTCGCTGTCGGGGGCCATGGCGAGTACTTCGTCGCGATCAAGACTCGGACGTACGACGTCGTCTCGGACCACGTTCACCAATCCGAACGGGTGCGTGGTCGGCACCACGTTCTCAAGGTCGAGTGAACTCATGTCGTTGGCGTGTTCGAGTACTTGACTGAGCTGCTGAGTGAACTGATCCAGCTCGTCGTCACTCAAAGTCAGGCGCGCTAATTTCGCGACGTGCGCGACGTCCTCACGTCGAAGAGAAGGGCTCATGACGCAAAAATAGTTTCGAGAAAATGCAGCGCACTCGATTCGACGAGCTCTTGGTCGTTGTCGATAGTCGCGACGTGATACGAGTTCTCGAGCCAGAGTCGCTCTACGGGACCTGACGCGTTCGCGACGATCTCGTCGCCGTTGTCCGACGTCACGACGTGATCCTCCCTACTCGACAGCAAAAGTATTGGCGCCGTTATCTTGACGAGGTTCTCCTGGACGTCGCGGACACCCTCAAAGAGACTTTGTGCCGCCGCGAGGGGCGTCGCATCGTAGGAAGCTTCGACGGTGCCCTCCTTCTTGATGTCCGATCCGATCGACTCAATGGTCTCAATGCCCGACTCCAGAAGTGCCTGAAGACCGACGAGTAATTCGTCACTCGGCACCTTCACGAGTGGATTGATGAACACCACGCCCGCCACGTCGCGGCGCTCGGCGACGAAGGCGGCGAGTGCGCCGCCCATGGAAAGACCGAGAACGGCCACGCGTTTCGTGCGTGACGCCAACTCGTCAAAGGCGTCGAGCGCTGCCCCGCTCCAGTCCTGCCAGTTGGTGGTCTGCATGTCCTCAATCGAGGTGCCGTGGCCCGGCAGACGCGGGAGCGCGATGCTGAAGCCCGCAGCGGCGAGACGTTCGGCGATCGGGCGCATCGACGCCGGGTTTCCCGTAAACCCGTGCAATACGAGCACTCCCTCAGGTCCGTTGGTGGCAGAAAAGGGCTCACAGCCGGGCATAATGTCGTTCGTCATAGGTTTCAAGCCTACCGGCCGCTGCGCGAGCGCTGCCGAGACTGATCGCGCGGTAGCGAGCGCATGAAGGTCGCCGCGACCACTGCGACCGCCGCGACGCACCCGCCGATCAAAAACGGTAGGTGAAATGTCGCAAGTAGCGCCGGCCCGGGTTTTGCGTGCAATAATCCCCGCCGTCGCTCAAGGGCCTGTTGGACCGTCTCGAGCACTTGGATCCCCGCGACTTCGCCCACCTGCATCGCGAGCAATTGGGCCGCGGACATGACCCCAAACTCACTGGGCTGCACTTCATTCGCCATCACCGAACTCGACGAGGGCATCGACGTTCCCATGCCGAGCCCCGAGAGCGCGAGTGCGACCACCACGATCCACGCCTTCGTACTCGGGTCGAGCAACGCGAACAACGCGAGTGAACCCGTGAGAAAGAACGCGCCCGCGACTGCGCTGACTCTCTCGCCGATTCGCACGGCCAAGTAGCCCGCGACCGGCGAGCTAATTGCAAAGACCAGTGGTCGCGCGATGGCGATCGCTCCCACGCGAGGAATTGAGTAGCCGTAACCCTTTTCCATCAGGAGAGGAAATAAGAAGAACGCACCGAAGTACGCAAAGTTGGCGCACGCGCGC
>PKZI01000089.1 GCA_003133005.1 Acidimicrobiaceae bacterium
GAGCCCGTGGGCAAGGTGGTGCCTCCGTTTTCGTTGACTTGCTGAATCACGCAGCCTGACGCCGCACTCGACACCGTGCCGACGTGGCACGCCGCAAGCCCGAAGTAGTTGCGGTAGTAGTTGAGGTTGGCGACCAAATTCGGGTTGCTGTAAGCGTCGACTACCGCGATGATCTGGCCGTTACCGTTGTTTCCCTGGCTCTCGAGGGAGAGCACGTTGTAGGCAGATTGCAGGTACTTGGGCGAATATGCCCCGTTGTCGCCCAGGGCCCCGGCTGTGTGGTCGGTGGCGCCAGAATTCTGGCCCTTGGGCGACAACGGGCCGCGGCGGACCAGCGCATTGCAGTGCGCTGTTCCGGGTGCCACGATGTTTGAACAAACGGCGTAGGAGTCGTCGGACGAGGAGAGCTTTGCAATCTCCGTAGCGCCCACTTGCGTGTGGTTGGTTGCACCTGCAGCGTGGCTTGACGCCGTGGTGCCAAAGGCGCTGGGCACCGTCACCGAGTTCGATATGGACAGTTGCGCGAGGACGCAGATGGCAACGGCAAGTGAACTGAAGATAAATGTGTGAAGAACTTTTCGCATCTGTCGACCTCCTTTCGGGTACTCGTCTCGTTCAAGGACCACCCTTTGAACGTGAGTCCATTGTCGGATTTCGCCCGCTCCGCGTCATGATGCGTTCTCGTCTAAAACGATTGGGAAGGGTTGTCTATTCTCAAATGGCGCGAACGCACTACGTGGTTGACGTCACTCGTGCTGAATGATGCATGTGCACTAGTCGAGATAGTGCGGATTCGCTCTTTGCCCGTGCTACGGGACGCGATGTAACGCAAAACGACGTCGTTGTGCTGTTGGTGTGCACGTGCCTTCGACGTTGGCTCGAGAGAAGGTCTTACAAACGCACGACTACGTGACGACATCCTTGTGCGAAGTCACGTTCGTACGAAGAAGGTGCGTCGTGAGAGGGAAGAACGTTCGAACCCGCCAACGACCACGATGAAGCGTCACGGTGCGGCGAGTGCGGCGTCGCGTTGTGAAGCGCGTTGTTAGTCGAACGCGTGTGCGGGGCGTTCGCCCAAACTCACCTGAAGACGCACGTCAGCTTGCACGAGCGCGAGATCGGTTTGGTGGGTCACACCAACGCAGCGTGACACGGTTGGCAAAACGTCAAAGCGTAGGGGAACGTGATACAGGATCTTTCCTACCATCACTGGCAACTGGGATTCGGGCTCGTGTTCGAAGTCGTGCGTGGCGATTTCTTGGTGCAACAGGGGCCACATGGCTGGCTGGAATCCCCAAAGATTCATCGAGACAATTGAATTTGGCTCGAGAAAGACAGGCGACTCGCCGTCTTCAGATACGTAGCCGTCTTCAAAGGTGTGGACCTGACGTCGCTCCCATATGTCAGTCAGATGGCCGTTCACGACGTGACAGATTCCCCTCGAGACGGGTGAATCGCCGACGAGCGCACGGTCGAGTTGGAAACCAATAAGACAGCACGTGCTTTTGGTCACGAGGTGGCGTCCAAGTAGTGCGAGCGCGTCGCGTCCGTAGAGATCGTCTGCGTTCGAAATTCCAAATGGTTTGGTGACGTCAACCAGATGTTGCGCCGCGAGCACCGCGTCCACGGTCCCTCGGGGTTCGTGTTGTAGAGCGAAGGCGACCTTGGTCTTTTGGGGCCACGTCGCTTCGACGTGCTCTTGTATCTGAGGACCGGTGTCGGGATTGATGACGATGACGATGTCCGTGAAACCAGCTGCGATGGCGTCTGACGCAATGAGGTCGATGACCGCTTCACCGTTCACGCCAATGGGCGCGAGTTGCTTGAGACCTCCGTATCGTCGCGCTCGCCCCGCGGCGAGAATCACCAATGACGGACCGTTCATCGAGACCACCGCACGACCGCCGACGCCCACGTCATCCCCGCTCCGAAGCCGGTCAGAAGTGCGTAGTCGCCGGACTTGATTCGCCCGTTCGCCCGCGCGTCGTCGAATGCGAGAGGAATCGATGCGCTCGACGTGTTGCCGTATCGATCGAGGACCACGACTGCTCGATCCATCTCAATCCCGAGTCGCTGTGTCGCGGCTTGAATGATGCGGATGTTCGCTTGGTGGGGAATCACCAGACTCAAGTCGTCGGATGAAATGCCGGCCGATACCAATGCCTTTTCTGCAGAATCGACGACGAATCGTACGGCACGACGGAACACTTCCTTGCCATCCATTTCGAAATAACCGCCGTGCTCGCACGTGAGCAGGTCCGCTGCCGAGCCATCGGCCCCAAGCGAGAATGATAAGAGGTCGGTGCCATTGGGATCGAATTCGAGTACCGCCGCGCCCGCCCCGTCGGCGAGGAGTACGGCCATGTTGCGGTCACTCCAATCAACCCAACGTGAAAGATGTTCGGCGCCGATCACCAGAATTCTCTTGTTGCCCGTCTCGAGCAAACCTTGCGCGGTTCGAATGGCGTACATGAACCCACTACAGGCCGCGTTCACGTCCATCGCGGGGCACGACATGCCGAGCTCGTGGGCAACCATCGTCGCCGTCGCGGGGGCAATTCGGTCCGGCGTCGTCGTGGCGAGGACGAGGAAGTCAATTTCTTCGGCGCTGACCGCGGCGTCATCCATGGCCCGTTGTCCCGCCAGCACGCCGAGGGTCTTGGCGGAGCCGCCAATGCGTCGCTCGCGAATGCCGGTGCGCTCGGTGATCCACTCATCAGACGTCTCAAGAGTTTGGCTTAATTCCTCGTTGGTGACGATGCGATCGGGCACCGCGATGCCCCAACCCCTGAAACGAACTCCCATCGTCGACCCCTATCGTTACTTCGTCTTGAGGGAAGTCTAGGTGTTACGCGCTTGGCGCTTCAGGCGCGGGTAAAACCTGCAGCGAGCAGCGCGCCACGCAAATCAGTCTTTCTAACTCGTCAGTAAGTTCGATATTCCATACGTGGACCTTGCGTCCCTTTCGAAGGGGCGTCGCGGTCGCAGTGAGCAAGCCGCCCGACATCGAGCGAAGATGCGAACAATTGAGTTCCGTGCCCACGACGATGAAGTCTGGTCCGACACTGACGGCCCCACCCATTGACGCGGCACTTTCGGCGAGCAGCGCCGACACGCCTCCGTGGAGGATTCCATAGGGTTGGTGGACCTTCGGTCCAACTTCGACGCGCACGATGACCTTGTCCTTCGACATCAGCACCGTTTCGACGCCGAGCAACTCATGGACGTTCATTCCTCTCGAAGGAGGAATGTGTTGCGTATCGGTCATTGGTTCATTCTAAAGCGTGGGTAACCTCTCGTTATGCCTCGGCGCGTTGACCTACGAAGCGACACGGTTACCCAACCGACGGACGCCATGCGTGAAGCAATGTCCAAGGCGGTCGTGGGCGACGGTGGTTACGACGAAGATCCCACGATCAACGAGTTGGAGCGCCGCTTCGCGGGCATTGTTGGCAAGGAGTCGGCCATCTTCGTGCCGTCTGGTGTCATGGCCAATCAAATAGCCGTTCGAGTCTTGACCTCGCCGGGCGACGTGATCGTTGCGGGTCGAAGTCAACATGTGGTCAGTTTTGAGATGGGGGCGTCTGCGAGGAACTCCTCGGTGCAGTTCGAATTGATC
>PKZI01000139.1 GCA_003133005.1 Acidimicrobiaceae bacterium
CCGCGAGGAGATGTGAAAGACAGCTCTCGAGGTAAGGAGCGGTCGTTCGGATATCCATCCGTCGTCCATCCACTTCGACGGAAAGGAGATATCCATGTTCAAGTCCCTTCGCCTGGTCCTCGCGCTCAGCGTGAGCGTCCTCGCCCTACCACTGCTCGATTCCGCTCTCGCGGACGCGAGTACCCCACCGCAATGCGTGGTGTCACTCTCACCGACCGCAACGGAGACACTCTTCGCAATCGGCGCCGGCCGCGAAGTCCAAGCGGTCGACACCGACTCTGATTACCCCACGTCGGGTCTACCCACGAAACGAATCAACGCGCTCAATCCGAGCGTGGAGTCAGTGCTCGGTATCTGCAAGAAGACCTCGTCGTACCCAACGACCAAACCGGACTTGGTGATCATTTCCTATGACGCCAACGACATCCAACAAAAGCTCACCAATCTCGGCGTCAAGGTCGTGGACCAAGACGCCCCGGCGACACTGGGCGGCGCCTACCAAGAGATCGAACAGTTGGGAAGTCTCACGGGACACGTATCGAAAGCGGACGCACTCGTCGCGTCACTCAAGGCAACAATCAACGCCGACATCGCATCGGTGCCGGCGCATCCGAGCAAAAAGGTCACCGTCTATTACGAGATCGACACGAATCCCTACTACTCACTCACGAGTGACACGTTCGTGGGTTCGCTGATGAAGTCGCTCGGTCTGGTCAACATCGCCGACGCGGATTCAACAACGGCGGACGCCGGGTACCCGGAGCTATCCGCCGAGTACATCGCGAGTTCGAATCCGAAGTTGATCTTCCTCGCGGGTGACGCCAGCGTNNGCCGACATCGCGTCGCGCTGGGGACCGCGCCTGGGCATTTTGATGAACGACCTGACCAAGGCGGTCAAGGGCGTGCTGAGCGACCAGAAGGTCTGGAACTAGATCGGGTGAGCGCGAACCCGCCCTCTTCGCGACGCGTCGCCGTCGTGACGGGTTGCACGCTGGTGGGTTTAGTCGTCGCGATGGTGTGCGGGTTGGTGATCGGTCCCACCTCGATTGGCACGTGGCGAGTGGTGGGCGACGCCCTGAGCCACGTTGGTATTGGCCACAGCACGCTCACGAACTTGCAGTCGACGATCATCTGGCAGTTACGCGCACCACGCATGGTGCTGGGTCTACTGGCGGGCGCCATGCTGGCGGTCGCGGGTGGCGCCTATCAAGGTGTCTTTCGCAACCCGCTCGCCGACCCGTATTTGTTGGGTGTGGCAGCGGGGGCGGGACTGGGCGCGACTATCGCCATCATCGACGTGAGCTCGGGCGTGTCGACGCCCGCGTGGACACCGCTGCTCGCGTTCGTCGGGGCGCTGTTGGCGGTGATCGCGACGTGGTTGATTGGCGGACGCGGACTTCGCTCGAGCGCCGCCACGCTCATCCTCGCCGGTGTGGCGATTTCGGCCCTACTCACGAGCGTGCAGACGTATCTGCAACAACAATCGTCATCCAACTCGATCGCACGTGTATATATATGGCTGCTCGGTTCGCTCGCGAGTGCGGACTGGAACTCAGTCCTGTTGGTACTGCCGTACGTAGCGGCGTGCACACTGATCTGTGTTCTTTCGGGCAGGGCACTTGACGCGATGAGCGTCGGCGAAGACGAGTCGCGTTCGTTGGGGGTTCGTGTTCGTCAAGTGCGCTTTATCGTCATCGCCGCGTCGTCGTTGGGTACCGCCGCGATTGTGTCGGCGGTGGGTCTTATTGGCTTCGTAGGTATCATCGTTCCTCATATCGTGCGACTACTCGTAGGCACGTCGTATCGGAGGATCCTGCCGATCTCAGTGGCTTTTGGCGCGGCGTTCCTCGTTTTTTGTGACACGATCGCCCGCACCATCTTGGCGCCGTCGGAGTTGCCCCTCGGGGTCGTCACGGCCGTCATCGGCGCGCCGTTCTTCGTCGTGATTCTCAGCGTGCGACGTGCGAGTGTGCGATGAGTTCAGTCGAAGTCACCCACCTCAGCGTCAAGGCGGGCTCGACGACGTTGATCTCGGACGTCACGCTCGACATCGAGCCCGGCACCTGGTGCACGATCATTGGTCCCAACGGCGCGGGAAAGACCACGCTCGTCGAGACGATCGCCGGACTTCGGCCTATGGCCAGCGGCTCGGTCACGATCTCGGGGCAATCGATAGCTGACCTCAATGAACGTGAGCGCGCCCGGCTGGTGTCAGTCGTCGCTCAACATCCGCAGGTTCCCGCCGGTATGACGGTGCGCGATTACGTGGCGCTGGGTCGCGTGGCCTTTCACGGCGTGTTGCGAGCACCCAGCGCGGGCGACGAACGCGCCGTCGACGACGTACTCGAGCGACTCTCGCTGGACCGATTCTCTCATCGCGACGTCGTCACCCTTTCGGGTGGTGAACGTCAACGCATGGTGCTCGCGCGAGCGCTCGCGCAGTCGACGATGGTGATGGTGCTCGATGAACCCACGACGGGACTCGACCTTCGCCACCAAATGGAGCTGCTCGAGTTGTTGAAGAAAGAGGTCAACGAATGTGGCCTCACCGTCGTGGCGACGCTGCACGACCTCACGCTGGCGGGTCAGTTCGCCGATCGCCTCGTTTTGCTCGATGATGGCGCGATTGTGCTCGACGGTCCCGCACGCGACGTGATTCGAAGTGATGAACTTGGCGAGCACTACGGCATGCGACTTCGAGTCATCGATGTTGACGGCAGTGACGTCATTGTTCCGGTGCGTCAGGGTGTGACGCCACGATAGGAGAAGTCGACACCTCTTACTCACAGGTACGTCGCGCTCTCTTCAATGTGCGTCACGTGGCGATTCCAAGTGAGCATCGAATTTTGATCGTCGTCACCATCCAATAGACTCGTCAAAGTCAACGAAGGGAAAATCGTGCGACGCACGCGAATCGTAGCGACCCTCGGGCCGGCCTCAGAGAGTGATGAGGTTGTTTTAGAACTCGCCAAAGCGGGAGTGGACGTCTTTCGCCTCTCAATGGCTCACGGCGATATCCCTTCGGGTATCGAGCGACTAAGTCGGGTGCGAGCGCTCGTGCCCGATCTCGCGATCATGGTCGACATACCGGGACCCAAGATTCGCGCGGGATCGTTCGGTTCCTTGCCCGTCACTCTGGCGGTCGGAGACGAAGTCGAAGTGGTCGAAGGATTCGGTGAAACCTCGACCAGCGCCAAGATCTACGTCGAGCGTGAGGACATACTCGCGCAGTTAAAGCCCGGTGACCGCATCCACATCGGCGACGGTGGCACGTCGTTGCTCGTGATCAAGAGCGGCGCGACGACGATCGCGAAGGTCACTTCGGGCGGTGCCGTGATGGGCAAGCCCGGTCTCTCGTTGCCGTCGTCGATCCTGAACGATCGATTGCCCACCGACGACGACCGTGCTCGCCTCGAAGCACTTCGCACCGAGCCCTTCGAGATCCTTGCGGTGTCGTTCGTGCGATCCGCTTTTGACATGGTGTCGGTTCGAACCGTGTTGAGCCGCGATGACGTCATGATGATGGCGAAGATCGAGACGGGCGAGGGCGTCGCGAATCTCGACGAGATCATCTCGGTGTCCGACGCCATCATGGTTGCCCGCGGTGACCTGGGCGTGCGTATGCCTATCGAAGAGGTCCCGCACTTACAGAAGTTGATCGTGCGTCACGGAATTCGCTACGCGCGGCCAGTCGTCGTAGCGACACAAATGCTTGAATCAATGACCCACGCTCAAGTGCCGACGCGCGCCGAGGTGACTGACGTCGCGAACGCGGTGCTTGACGGCGCGAGTGCGGTGATGCTGAGTGGCGAGACCGCGATCGGCGACGACCCGGTAGGGACCGTGATCACCATGGACCGCATCGTTCGTCGCGCCGAGGAGTCCTTCGACTACGCGAAGTGGGGTTCGTCATTGGGCGTCCAACAGATCGTAGGTACCGGCACGCAATCCACTCGCATCACGGCGGCGATTACCGGGGCCGCGTGGCGCGCCGCCATGGAAGAGAACGCGGTGGCGATCGTGGCGTGCACACGTTCGGGCATGACCGCTCGAGCAATTTCGCGATTTCGACCGCCGATGCCGATCATTGCGGTAACGCCGAGTGAATCAACCGCGCGCCAGCTTCGCAGTTCCTGGGGTGTGCAGGAGGTTTTCGTCTCGCCGTCGACCGACATCGACGTGCTCTGTGACTTCGCCGTCGCAGAGATGAAGAAGGCAGGAATTGCGCAATCGGGTGACGCCGTCGTGATCATGGCGGGATCATCAAGCGGTGGAACGGCAATAACCGACACCGTGAGAATGGTGATTGTTCCGTAGTTCTTCTCACAGAAGCGCTGAGCGAGTCATCACAGTTTGATACAAAAAATTGGTTTGTCGCGGCGTCGTGTCACCTCGATCGGGACCCTCATCGCCAAGTGGTGGCTTGACAAAAGGAAAGTTCGCCGCGACCGCTTGAGAGTCGTGTCGCAGTGGTTAGGTTTCATTCTGATAGTTCCCCCAGAAACGCGACTGCTCTAAACCTCGGTCTTCGCCACTTACCAATGAAGTGGAGAGTCCCAGGGATAATGATGCACGCAACATGAAGGGTCATCGAGTGCGAGGTCGCCTCGTGCGAGCCGCGCTCACAATAGGTGTGGCGGCCTCGATGCTGAGCGTCGGTCTCGCGTTCGTGGCGACCGGTCAAGCAGGGGCATCAACGCC
>PKZI01000068.1 GCA_003133005.1 Acidimicrobiaceae bacterium
TCGAGGCCGTCGATGAGATTGACCGCGTTACACAACGCGAAGACCCACAGTGTCGTGATGAGAGGAAGGATTGAAGGTCCGAGCACGACGAAGCCCGCGAAGGGCAGTTTCAATTGGTACATCGTGGTGCCGCTGAGGTAGAGCACCGACGCCGCGAGGAATTGACCCGCCACTTTCGCGGGGGCGCTCATCTCACGAAAGTCGTCGATGACGCCCACGACAAAGATCACGGCCGCGGCGATGAGCACGCCAAACATCTCGTGCGACGCGGTGATTATCGTGCGCAGCGACGGAATCGCGAAGGCGACGAGTAGCGCGAGGCAGAACCCGATGAACATCGCGGCGCCACCCCCGTAGGGGGTGACTCGCTCGTGAACCTTACGAGCGTCGGGTTGGGCGGTGTAGCCAACGCGAAGCGAGATGATCCTCGCGGGACGATTCGCCACAATCGTGATAATCGCTGCGACAACCGCGACGACGACGTACGTCGCAATGTTGCTCATGGACTACTTCGTGAAACCCGCATACGGATTGAAGTCGTGACACAGTACGCCCACGTCCTCGCGCACGCTCGCGACCGCGTCCTCGTTCGCTCGACTACGCAACGCGTGCGCGATGAGTGCCGCGATTGCTTCGAACTCCGGCTCCTTCATGCCCGCCGTCGTCTGGGCGGCACTGCCCAGACGAAGACCTGACGTCACGAAAGGGCTTCGCGGATCGTCGGGAATCGTATTGCGATTGGTCGTAATGCCCGCGCGGTCCAGAACCTCCTGCGCTTCTTTGCCCGTCAGGTCCGCGTCGAACTCGCGAAGGTCCACGAGCACCATGTGGTTCTCGGTGCCCCCCGAAACCATGCGAAACCCTTCCTTGGTAAGAGCGGACGCGAACGCCACCGAGTTCTTCACGATCTGGTCGGTGTAGACCGGGAAACTCGACTGCGACGCCTCGTGAAACGCGACGGCCTTGGCCGCAATGGCGTTCTCGAGCGGACCACCTTGCATCCCGGGAAAGACGGCGGAGTCAACCTTCTTGGCGAACTCCTCGCGACAGAGAATGGCGCCCCCGCGTGGCCCTCGCAACGTCTTGTGCGTCGTGAACGTCACGACGTCGGCAAAGGGCACGGGGTTCGGGTGTGATCCACCCGCGATCAATCCCGCGACGTGCGCGGAGTCGAACATCAACAACGCGCCCACCTCGTTCGCGATCTCACGAAAGGGCTCGGGGTTAATTCGTCGCGCGTAGGCGGTCGCGCCGGCGACGATCAATTTCGGACGATGCGCGTGCGCCAGTTCGCGCACGTTATCGAAGTCGATCAACTCACCAGGATTCTCGGGGTCGTCGTTGCGCGGCGTCACCCCGTAGGAAACGAAGTGCCACGCCTTGGAGGTCATCGATGCGGGCGAACCGTGCGTGAGGTGGCCTCCCTGGTCGAGGCGCATCGCGAGAATCGTGTCGCCGGGATCGAGCAACGCCTGGTAGACCGCGACGTTCGCGTTCGCCCCACTATGAGGTTGCACGTTGGCGTGGTCGGCTCCGAATAACGCAGTGAGGCGACGTCGCGCGAGGTCTTCGACCTCGTCGACAATCTGGTTGCCACCGTAATATCGACGCCCCGGGTAGCCCTCGGAGTACTTGTTCGTAAGCACCGAACCCGTCGCTGCCATCACCGCCGGTGACGCGAAGTTCTCACTCGCAATGAGTTGCAGCGTGGTCGTTTGACGATCCCACTCTTGGGCGAGGAGTGACGACACTTCGCTGTCATTGGTGATCCAACTATCAAAGGGGGACGGACTCAACGAACTGCACCTTTCCTAAATACCGACGCGCTGATCGAGTACGTCAAGTTTCGCGAGACGCGCGACGTGGCGACCCTCGTCGGGTGTCGCATCGAGCCACGCGCCGAGAGCGTCGAGGGCGACGGGCGCACCAATGAGTCGCGCGCCCAGACAGAGCACGTTCGCGTGATTGTGCTCGCGCGCGAGCCTCGCCGAGGTCGCGTCGTGCACGAGCGCCGCGCGCACGCCGGGGACTTTGTTCGCCGCGATCGAGACGCCGATACCCGAACCACATACCGCGACGCCGAGGTCGGCCTCGCTCGAGGCAACCGCGCGCCCGACCGCTTCGCCGTAGTCCGGGTAATCAACGGCGTCGGTGGCATTGTTGGTACCCAGATCGAGGACGTCATAACCGCGTTCACGCAAGGAGGACACCAGGGCTGCCTTGAGGTCGTACCCCGCGTGGTCTGAGCCCAAAGCGATGCGCATTGCCACCACCTTAACGCTCGCTTCTGCGCGAATTCGCGAGGTAATACTTTGTCAATGCCCGTTGATCCCCGAACCCCGGTGCTCGTTGGTGTGGGGCAAGTGGTGCATCATCCGACGCCGAACGCGACCTACGACACCCAGCCACATCCGCTCGACCTCATGGTCGAGGCCCTCGAGTGTGCGAGTCGCGACGCCGGCAACGAACGAAGAGTGTTGGAAAGCGTCGACGAGATCGTCGCAGTTGGTTCGTTCTCGTGGCACACCAACGATCCGGCTCTGCTCGTCGCGCAGCGTCTCGCACTCAGTGACGTGACCACACGCCTCACCGCGACCGGCGGTAACACGCCACAGCAACTCGTTCACGAGAGTGCGCGACGGATCCTCGCGGGCGACGTGACGACGGTCGCGGTGGTGGGCGCCGAAGCCATGCACGCGCGTGCGCTCGCGCGACGTGAAGGACGTACGGTCGATTGGCTGATGCAGTCAGACGACGTGGCCAAGCCCCTACTCGGCGAGGAAGTTCGGATCCCTCTCACCGCCGACGAGTACGCGCAGGGGCTGACCTTGCCCGCGGAGGTCTACCCGTTGTTCGAGAATGCACGACGCGCACGCCACCAGTGGTCGCTCGAAACCCAGCGCGAACGCCTCGGCACGCTCTGGGAAAACTTCGCTCGCGTTGCCCAGTCGAATCCACACGCCTGGCTACGGTCCGCCCCGACTGCGAATGAAATCGCCACGCCATCGACGTCGAATCGAATGATCGCCTTTCCCTACACCAAGTTTCTCGTCGCCAACTTGCCCGTCGACATGGGCGCGGCGTACGTCATCACGAGTTACGAGAACGCGCTCGCACAGGGCGTCGCGCGCGACGCAATGGTCTTTCCCCAGTTCGGCGCGGACGCGAACGACCACTGGTTCGTATCTGAGCGCCCGGCACTCGATGACTCGCCGGCGATGCGCGCAATATGGGACGCGTTGCGCGACTTCGGTGTACGCGAGTCGGAACTCTCGCGAATCGACCTCTACAGTTGCTTCCCAACCGTGGTCCAGACAGCATGTGACGTACTCGGCATCGACGCGTTCGACCCCTCGCGCGTGCCCACCTTGACGGGAGGACTGACCTTCGCCGGTGGTCCCGGCAACAACTACGTCACTCACGCCGTCGCGAGCGTCGTTGAAGCGTTGCGCAACGATCAACATGGTCAAGGACTGGTCACGGGCCTCGGGTGGTTTTCGACGAAGCATTCGTGGGGCACGTACGCGACGTCGCCCCCCACCGGAGGATTCCAGTGGCGCGACGTCCAACGAGAGGTCGACGCGCAACCAAAGTGTGCGTACAAAGCACTCGATGGCGAAGTGGTGATCGAGAGCTACACAGTGCGTCACGATCGAAGCGACGACCCGCAGCGACTCGTCGTCGCCGCACGCAACCCTCGAGGCGCGCGCACCTGGTGTCACAGCACCGACGTCGAGCTGATGAAACGCGCCGAGTCCGAGGAGATCATTGGCACAAGCGGCGTCGTGAAAGACGGACTGTTGACGACGTGACGCAGTAGGGGCGCCGAAGTCGAGCGCCAAACTAGTCGAGGTACCCCGACAAACTCTCGCGCGAGATTGCTCCTTCTCGAAGGATCTGCCATGCGGGTGCTGAAAGGTCGAGCACCGTCGAGACGGCGCCGCGTCGCTCTCCACCGTCGAGAACGCCAGCCAGTCCCTCGCGCTGGGCGAACACGTCGCGCACTTCGTTCGCAGTCGTACAAGGCACATCGCCGTGGCTGTTCGCACTCGTCACGGCGAGCGGACCACATGATTCAAGGAGTCCGCCCAGAAGTTCATCGTCGGGAATACGAAAGCCCACGGTACCGCCCGTGCCGTGCAACAGAAGCGAAAGGTCCGCAGGCGCCGTGAGCACGATGGTGAGAGCGCCGGGCCAGTACGCCTTGGCGAGCACGCGCGTTCGATCATCGAGGTCAACACCTAGGTCCTCGATCTGCGCGATCGAGTGGACGAGCAATGGCGTCGCCACGCTCATCGGGCGCTGTTTTAGTACAAAGAGTTCGTTGATGGCGTCGGGATACGCAATGGACGCCGCGAGACCGTAGACCGTGTCGGTCGGCACCGCCACCACCGCACCGCGCGCGAGGGCCTGCACTGCGCCGTCGAAGTCAAGCGCGTCGATCAACGACGTGCCACCAGTATGCGCGCGTGACCCGCGAGGTCGTTCACGTCGTGGTACTCGTCGTAGCCCGCGCGTTCGCACGCGTCGAGTACCACACTTCGCTGAGCGGCGCCGTGCTCGAGCACGAGGACTCCCGAAGGAGCGAGCCAGTCCCGGGCGTCGCGAATAATCAACTCCACGTCGGCGAAGCCTCCCGCGCCTCGCGCGTCTCGTGCAACGAGTGCGCGGCGCGGTTCGCAGTGCACGACGGGTTCGAGCGACGCGAACTCGTCTTCACTGACGTAGGGCGGATTGGACACAATAAGGTCGAATCGACCACGAAAGGAGTCGTCGAGCGTAACGAACCAGTCCGATACGACAAAAGACACGGCGTGTAACGCATGCTTGCGCGCGTTCTGTTTCGCGACATCGAGGGCTTCCGAGGAAGCGTCGAGCGCGACGAGTCGGGCATGCACGCCGCGGCTGCTCAATTCGGTCAACAGACTGAACCCAATTGCTCCCGAACCGCAACCGAGATCGAGCATCAACGGCTCGACGGCGTATTCACTGGCCGCGAGTTCCTTCTTCGCGACGTCGACGAGTTCTTCGGTTTCGGGACGAGGAATCAGCACCCGCTCGTCGAGGTCGAGGTCGAGTTCTCGAAACGGCCAGTGACCAAATACGTATTGCAGGGGCTCGCCAGCGAGACGTCGGGCCAGTGCTCCATTCAGCGCAACGACGTCGTCACCGTATTCCTCGAGCATCCAGCGCGCCTCGCGCGCTACAAGTCCCGCGCGAGCGAGACTCGCGACGGTGGGTTTAGCGTCCGTCACTCTCGGCCAATTGACGCGCACGCTTGTCGGCGAGCAACGCGTCCACGTAAGGATCGAGGTCGCCCGCGAGTACGGCGTCGAGGGAATAGTTGGTCAGGTTTATGCGGTGATCGGTGACCCGGTTCTCTTTGAAGTTGTACGTGCGAATCTTCTCGCTGCGCCCTCCACTGCCTAATTGTGATCGCTTGAGGTCGCCGAGTTCGTTGGCCTGTGCGTCTTGAGCGGCGCGCAGCAGTCGTGATCGAAGCACGATCAACGCTTTTGCGCGGTTCTGGATCTGACTCTTCTCGTCTTGCATGGAGACAACGATGCCCGTGGGCAAGTGGGTGATGCGAACGGCCGAGTCCGTCGTGTTCACGCTCTGTCCCCCGGGACCCGACGAACGATAGACGTCGATCTTGAGATCGCTCGGATCGATCGCCACGTCGACCTCTTCGGCCTCGGGCAACACCGACACCGTCGCGGACGAAGTATGCACTCGACCCTTCGCCTCGGTCGTGGGAACACGTTGGACGCGGTGTACGCCGGCCTCGTGTTCGAGTCGGGCCCACGCGTCGTCACCTTTTATCAGGTAAGTGCCTTCGTCGAGACCGCCCTGCTCGGACTCGCGCTCTTCGACGATCTCGAGTTTCCAATTGCGCAGCGCCGCGTAGCGCTTGTACATCTCGGCGAGATCACCCGCGAAGAGGTTGGCTTCCTCGCCACCTTCGGCACCGCGAATCTCGAGAATGACGTTGCGCCCTTCGTTGGGGTCGCGTGGCAGCAGCAACGTCTCGAGCGTCGCCTCGAGGTCGGGGATCTTCGCTTCGGCGACGTTGACCTCGTCGCGCCACTGTTCGCGGTCGTCCCCGCTCGTCTCGTTGAACATCTCGCGCGCAGTGTCGAGGTCGGACTGGGCCGCTTTGAGTTCGATCCAGGCGTTGTTAATCTCGGCGAGTTCCTTGTGACGACGCGACAAGTCGCGAAGTCGAGTGAGGTCAGAGGCGACGTCGGGCTCGGCGAGGGCCGCCTCGACCGAGTGAAGTTCGTCCTGAAGAGCGTTCAGGGTCTCGTCAACGGAGCGCACAAAATCGAGGCGCGGGGCCTAAGCCTTGGGAGCGCGCGCCTTGTTGGTCTTTTGTGCGTAGCGACGCTGGAAGCGTTCGACGCGACCACCGGTGTCGACGAGCTTCTGCTTGCCAGTGAAGAAAGGGTGGCACTCGTTGCAGAGTTCGACCGTCAGGACGGACTTGGTGGATTCGGTCGTGAACGTGTTCCCGCACGAGCAGGTAACGGACGCTTCGCCGTACTTAGGGTGAATGTCTGGCTTCATGGTGTCTCCTATTGGGTAGTGGCCTTAATTCATGACCTACACGGGAATTTTCCCGCCGGGCTCTACCGGCCCCTTTTGAAAGGCTCTTATACCCCTGATACATGAGTACATCGAACCGTTGAACATTTTAGCGGAAAATCAACTGGTTGGTGCGGGTCCGCGCGCGATCTCGGCGAGGAACTCGTCGTTGCTCTTCGTGGACTTGAGTTTGTCAATGAGCAGTTCGAGACCCGCGGCGTCACGGCCCTCGGAGGCGAGTCCATTCAACACGCGCCGCAGCTTCCACACCTGGGGAAGCACGTCGCGGCTGAAGAGGAGTTCCTCGTGGCGAGTCGACGAACCGTTGACGTCAATCGCGGGATAAAGGCGGCGTTCGGCCAGTCGTCGGTCGAGTTTGAGTTCCATGTTGCCGGTTCCCTTGAACTCTTCGAAGATGACGTCGTCCATTTTCGAACCCGTCTCGACGAGGGCGCTCGCGAGGATGGTGAGTGAACCGCCCTCTTCGATGTTTCGTGCGGCGCCGAAGAACTTCTTGGGCGGATAGAGCGCGCCCGAGTCAACGCCACCGGACATGATGCGTCCGGTCGCGGGTGCGGCCAGGTTGTAGGCGCGTGCGAGGCGGGTAATGCCGTCGAGGATGATCACGACGTCGCGTCCCTGCTCAACAAGGCGCTTGGCGCGCTCGATGCAGAGTTCGGCGACGTGCGTGTGCTCTTCGGCGGGACGGTCGAAGGTCGAGGAGATGACCTCGCCGTGGACGCTGCGACGGATGTCGGTGACCTCTTCGGGTCGCTCGTCGACGAGCAGCACCATCAAGTGCACCTCGGGATTGTTCGCTTCAATCGATTGCGCGATCTGCTTCATGACGGTCGTCTTTCCCGCTTTAGGCGGCGAGACGATAAGCCCGCGTTGGCCCTTGCCAATGGGCGACAGAAGGTCAACGATGCGAGGCGTGAGATCGGACTTGCCCTCGTTGGTCTCGAGTTTTAGTTTCTCGTCGGGAAAAAGGGGTGTCAGGTCCTCGAAGCGGGGGCGCAGTCGCGCCACCTCGGGATCGATGCCCGCCACGCTGTCCACGCGCAACAGCGCCGGGTACTTCTCGTTCGATGCCGCGGGACGGAATCCCCCGACGAGGGTGTCGCCCTTTCGCAAGTGGTAGCGGCGGACTTGGTTGATCGAGACGTAGACGTCGTTGGGCGAAGGGTGATATCCCTTGGTTCGCAAGAAGCCGTAGCCGTCGTCACGAAGATCAAGTAGTCCTTCAATTTCGACGAGTTCTCCGTTGTAGGGCTGGTCCGCGTTGGGCATGGCCTCGCCACCGAAGCGCTCGCGACCGCCGTTGGCGTTGGTATTGCGGTTGCGTCGGTTGCGTCGATTGCGACCACCGGGCTCGTTCGTGAAGTCCCGCGGTTGGCGCTCGCGGGTCTGGTTGTTCTGACGCGGCGCGCTCTGGCGCTCGGACGGCGCCACTTCGCTCGCAGTCTCGTCGTTCGTCTCCACGCTCGACGCGTGAACCGAACCGGTGTTGGACGCGTGGACCGAGCCGTTGCTCGAACCATTACTCGAGGTCGACACGTCGGCCTTGCGCTCGCCGATTTCGTCGGCCACGAACTCGCCGAGAAGTTCTTCGAAGTCGTCGTCGGGTGTCGCCACGACGCGGCGCGAACGAACTGACCTCGACGTGCTCGACGTACTAGGAGCAGGGTTTGATGCGTCGCCCATGATCGATTCGATCAGGGCGGCCTTGGTGGCGCGCGGCGAAACGTCGACGCCCGTCATTTTGGCGATCGTCTGGAGATCTTCTCGAGATTTCGACTCGAGGTCCGAACGATCGGGGGTGGGCTTTACAGCCATTGATATTCCTTTCTCACCGCCCGCAAAAATTCAGCAGAAGCGGAGAAGAAAAACAAGAGATGCCGTTTGGAAGAGTTCCTCACGTCGGCGAAGGCCAGACGTGTACGACATAGACAAGTGTAGCGGAAATGGGCACCCTTGCGAACATCCCTGAGAAAATTAGGAAAGTTCACTCAAAAGTGCTTGAAGTGTCGCATCCACCACTTGAGGTTTCGCGCTGGTCGTAACTGCCGTGTCGGGATCCTTCAGCCCGTTACCGGTCAACACGCACACGACGGTGGAACCCTTGGGCACCCCGAACTTCAAGATCCCCGCGACCGACGCGGCCGACGCCGGCTCACAGAAGATCGACTCGTGACGCGCGACGAATCGGTAAGCGTCGAGGATCTCGTCGTCAGTGACCGCGCGGATGTCACCCAACGACTCGTGGATCACTTCGAGCGCGGGAACCCAACTCGCGGGATTGCCAATACGGATGGCGGTCGCAATCGTCTCGGGATTCTCGACGGGATGGCCGAGCACGATCGGCGCCGCGCCCGCCGCTTGGAAGCCCCACATCTTGGGTAACTTCGTGGCGTTGCCCGCGAAGTGGTACTGCGTGAATCCTCGCCAGTACGCCGTGATGTTGCCCGCGTTGCCCACCGGGATCGAGAGGATGTCCGGCGCGTCACCGAGCACGTCGACAATCTCAAAGGCGCCGGTCTTTTGACCTTCGATGCGGTCCGGGTTGATCGAGTTCACGATCGTGATGGGAATGTGCTGGGTGAGTTCGCGCGCGAGGTTGAGCGCTTGATCGAAGTTGCCGCGGATCTGAAAGATCTGCGCGCCATAGACAATGGCCTGGGCGAGTTTGCCCATGGCGATCTTTCCCTCGGGGACGAGCACGACGCAGTCCATGCCGGCTTTCGCCGCGTACGCCGCGGCCGCAGCGGACGTATTACCGGTGGAACCGCAGATCACCGTCTTTGCCCCGCGCGCCAATGCCTTGGTGATCGCCATGGTCATGCCGCGGTCCTTGAAGGATCCCGACGGGTTGAGACCTTCGTACTTGAGCCACACTTCGGCACCGAGACGTTCGCTCAGTCGTTCGGCGAAGAGCAACGGCGTGTTGCCCTCTTGGAGTGTGATGACGTCATGCACCCCTTCGAGGTCGAACCACTGTGCGTACTCCCTGATCAAGCCGTTCCAACCGGTCACGATGCTCCTTGTTCGATGACCGGCAGGCACGCTCCCACCGAGTCAACGGCGCCGAGCGATTTGAGTTCACGAATCGTCGCCTCGACGTTCTTAGTGAGCGCCGTGTGCGTGAGAAACGAGATTCGCGCCTCGTCGCCGACGCCGGACTGCTCCATGGACTGAATAGACACGCCGTGCGCACCGAACACGCCCGCGACGCTCGCGAGCACCCCGGGTTCGTCCATGACGTCGAGGCTGATGTAAAAGACACTCTCAATGTCGCCGGCGGGCACACTGACGAGTCGGTCATCGACGCTGAAGGGAACGTCGTGGCGACCATTGACGCGATTGCGCGCGACGTACAAGAGATCGCCAAGTACCGCGGTCGCGGTCGGTGCGCCTCCCGCACCCTGTCCGAGCCACATCAAGGGACCACTCATCGTCCCTTCGATGAAGACGGCGTTCATCGCGCCGTGCACGGACGCGAGCGGATGCTCGGCGGGAATGAGCGCCGGGTGCGCGCGACGCGACAATCCGTTGTCGCCCACGCGCTCGGCGATGCCCACGAGTTTGATCACGTAGCCATTGCGCCGCGCAAAGTCAACGTCAACGGCGCGAATGCCGGTGATGCCCTCGCGCGCGATCTCCTCACCGTGCAACTCGGTACCAAAGGCCAGCGAGGAGAGGATCTGTACCTTGGCCGCAGCGTCGAAGGCTTCCACGTCCGCGGTGGGGTCCGCCTCGGCGTAACCGAGCGCTTGAGCCTCGGCGAGCGCGACGTCGTAGTCGCTACCCTCGGTCGTCATCTTGGACAAGATGTAGTTCGTCGTGCCGTTGACGATGCCCATGACGCGCTCGATTCGTTCGCCGGCGAGCGACGTGCGCAGCGATCGCAGAATCGGGATACCCCCGCCGACCGCCGCCTCGTAGAACAGGTCGACGCCGTTCTTGTTGGCGAGTTGGGCCAGTTCGGTGCCGCACGAGGCCATGAGCGCTTTATTGGCGGTCACGACCGACACGCCGCGCGAAAGGGCCGCCTCGACGTACGAGCGGGCCGGGTCGACGCCTCCCGCCAACTCGACGAGTACGTCCAGGTCGTCGCGATGAGCGAGTGCCATTGCGTCGCCGCTCAACAGTGACTCGTCAATGCCGGGGCGTGACTTCTCGGCATCGCGCACCGCGACGCCGACAATCTCGAGTTCGGCCATGGCGGCGTCGACGAGGGCAATTGAGCGAGATTCGTCAATTAAGAGCTGCACGAGCGCACTACCAACGTTGCCGGCACCGATGATGCCCACCCGTATTTTCGGCGTACTCATTGAATAAGGCTAACCCGAATCGGGTTCGTGACCTAGTCGACCTCGAGGCGCGCCATG
This sequence comes from Acidimicrobiaceae bacterium, assembly GCA_003133005.1. GTDB lineage: Bacteria > Actinomycetota > Acidimicrobiia > Acidimicrobiales > RAAP-2 > RAAP-2. Next base: position 10,974 of record PKZI01000068.1, read on the forward strand.
TCGTCAAAGGTCTCTCGACGAAGCACTTCACGCACCACACCGTCGCGCACGAACAGCACCGTGGGTCGAGGGACGCGGTTGTAGTTCGACGCCATTGAGTAACCGTAAGCACCAGTGACCGGGGTGGCGATGACGCTGCCAACGCTTGTGTCGGCGGGCAGCCACGCTTGGTCAATCAAGACATCACCACTCTCGCAGTGCTTACCCACGAGTCGCACCGCCTGGGGACGTTGCGCAGTGGGGTGTGCGATGTCGAACGCCTCGTAGCCCGATCCGTAGAGCACGGGCCGTGGATTGTCGCTCATCCCGCCATCGACAGCCATGTAGGTGCGCGCGCCGACGGGCTTGACCGCACCGACGAGATAGAGCGTCACGCCGGCCTGGGCCACGATCGCTCGACCCGGTTCGGCGAGCAGACGAACGCCAGAGTCGATACCCGCGTTTCTCGCCGCGTCGCGAATCGCATTTCCCCACTGCGTGATCGAAGGTGCCGACTCACCTTGCACGTACGCGACGCCGAGCCCCCCACCCACGCAGAGTTCGTCGAACGGGTCGTCCTTCGTAAAGGCGGCGAGGATCGAAATCGTCTCAAGATACGCCGCGGACTCGAAGATCTGCGAACCAATGTGGGCGTGCACGCCATGCAATCTGACTCCCGGAATGGCGTTCAGGAGCGTGACCGCACGACGCGCGTCGCCCGACTCCACCGAGAAACCGAACTTCGTGTCCTCTTGCCCGGTTCGCACGAATTCGTGCGTATGCGCCTCGACGCCGGGCGTCACTCGCACCAGACAGTCAATCGGCGAGTCAAGACTGACCAGTGCACGAAGTCGTTCGATCTCGTCAAAATTATCCACCACGATGCGGTGCACGCAGAGTGCGACGGCGCGTTCGAGTTCTTCGAGTGATTTGTTATTGCCGTGAAGAATGATTCGACTTGCCGGCACACCGCTTCGCAGGACGAGATCGAGTTCGCCACCCGTCGCGACGTCGATGCAGAGCCCCTCTTCGACTGCCAAACGTGCCATCGCACGGCAAAGAAATGACTTGGACGCGAAGGCGACGCCTTGGTCAAAGACACTCGCCGCCTCTCGACAGCGAGCGCGCAACGTTGCTTCGTCGTAAACGAAGAGCGGCGTCGCGAACGAAGACGCGATCTCGCGAAGCGAGACACCTCCAATAATGACGTCGTCGTCGACAAGTACTGCGGTGTCGGGTAAGAGCGACGTTGAAACCGGACTTGCCATAGAAGAACACTACGAGTTCGTGTGACGACCTTGAGTGACTAGAAATATCGACATTGACTTGACCGTACTCAGTCGTGCTTCATCGCACAGCCACCGCGCCGACCCGAACTTCGAGGCTTCTCAATTCCCTTGCGTCGAACTCAATCGGCTGGCATCAAAGCGGAATCGTCGGGTGTACCAACGTCGGGGTCGTCGAGGGTCCTGACTGGCCCCTTGAACGTATTCTTGGCGCCGGCCACCCACGCGATCCACACTCCGAGAGCCAGCACGATGGTGACGAGTGGCGCGTAGTTGAAGTCACTCCAGCTGAAGCCGGTGCGCCACGGCACAGCCTCGGGTCCCGTTGGTAGGCAGAAGATGACCACGCAGAT